>JAFRMD010000052.1 GCA_017430835.1 Methanosphaera sp. | reverse complement strand
TATAAGAGTTCATTTATCATTAGCCCTATTAGTCTTTCTCTCGCCCTCCACTTCATGGATGCTAGAAGTAAGATTAGGCTTTACCTATCATGCAACCCACCCCACTGTTACCAGTAAAGCAGTTTCAAGGGAGAATAACCCATACAACAAGGTTAAATGTACTCTAAACGAGATACAATACTAACACACACCCTAAACATAGTTTAAGGTGAGAACAAATTAAAGACAAGTGCCTGTCGCACAAAAAGAAAAGAAAGGGTTCAAAAGAAAGTCGTTATTATATGAAATACTTATTCGACATATCTGCTATAATTTAGTTTATGGGGATGATATTTGTCAACGTCGAATAAACGGGTAATATTTTCCACATGATCATAGTTTTCGTTGAAGGAAATAATATATCTCATGTCGTTTGTCTTCATTAAAATAACTGTCAAACATTGTTCATAGCTTAAAGAGGCATTTGTTTCATATAATTTATATGCATCCTCTTGATTTTTTCTTGTGATTATCTTGATGTGTCTGGTAGAAGCACAGATGCTCTTAAAAAATTTCCGTGTCTTTTCATCGCGAATATTATCCATATAATCAAAGAGATGATTTAAATCATATACCGGCAGGTATAGGTATTCCTCGTCATCAATGGTCCCTGCCATTCTACTAGCCACTTCATGCTTCGGATGATTCTTGAATATTAACGCTTTAATAAATGATGAGTCAACCATCAGCTTAAACATTACATTTTCACCTCCTTGTTTAAAATAGTCCTGATATATCGTTTATTGCAGGTTTTTTATGACATTTGATTGTTATATCTTTTTGATTTACGTTCCATTCGATGCAGTCAAATTTTTTACAGTTCAAGATATTTGAAACTTCTACCGGAATCGAGATGGTTAATTGATTATGTACCCTTCTAAATAAAACTGTACATTCATCATTGGCATAATCCTTGAATGGACCGTCATCCTTACTTATAAAATATAGGTTTATAATATTATTATTGTTTATAACCCATTTTGCAATTGTTTTGTTGTGTATTATATTTTTTTTCACAAAACCCGGAATTGAAAATGAGTTGTTTATTTGAATTTTCGTATAAAATTTCATGATATTTTTATGTTCACCAATAATAAATATATCATAAACATTATATAATTATTTCTATAAAATTATGAACATATTAAAATATTTTTATAAATAATGATAAAAATTTAACAAAATAATGTTAAAAAATAGTTTAAATTAAACACAATCCCATATCAGCATATAAAATACCATGTCAAATAGATAAAAAGCAGTTAATGTTCCGGGCAAATACCATGAGGATAGTTAATTTAAGCATATTACTCAAAAATTATTGCATTTTACAAAAGTGACATCCAATCCTTTCGTAAAATGAATATCTAATACAAAGTTGAAGAGTTTATGAATCTGTATCATCAATATTCCCCTTATCATCAATAAATATGATAGTCAACAGCAGCATGACAACATGCAATATAAGCAGGATGAATGAAGTCTGGTTGAATGCCACTACCGAAGAAAGATTATGGCCAATACTACCACCGGCCAATAATGCCAATATTACAACCGCCATTGATGAGCCGATTGCCGCGAAAATCTGTCGTAACGTATTGTTGACAGCCGTTGCATCCTCAACCTTATCTGATACCATGGTCAAAGCCCATGTTGTGGCGGGCATCAATGCTAATCCAGCACCGATATAACGGATTGACTGGGTTATTGTCAAAAATTCAAATGATGAATCCATGGTATAGAACATCATTGTCACAAATCCTATTATTGAAATGACACATCCCATAATAAGGACCTTTCTGATACCTATCCTATTTGTAAGCAATGGACCTATGATATTAAATATGATTATCAGTAATCCTCCAGGCAATAGTACTGAGGCCGAAAATATTGGTGAATGATATGATATTGCCTGAATGAACAATGGAATTAATGCAGTGCACCCGTTTAAACCTGCAAAGAGAATACAGATAAATATTGTACCTGCCGTGAAGTATTTGTTTTTAAGTATTGATAAGTTTACCAATGGCTTTTCTAGCCTTGATTGACGTTTGACAAATAACATTAACGCTATAATTCCAATGACTATGGGTAAAATTACCATATAATGCGTAAATCCATAGTCGGCTACATCCGTAAAACCAAGCATTATACCGGCACATCCAATAATTGAATATACTACCGACAATATGTCAAGTGGATAATCTTCACATTGATTATGATCCTTTACAAATATTATGCCTAAAAGCATGAGAATTATTGTGGCTATAGTGAAGAATGAGAACAATTGTCTCCAGCCATATAATGCTATGACAAATCCTCCCAAAAAGGAGCCGAGAACCGGTGCTATAGCAATTACCAAACCATAGAATCCCATATACGTCTGCCATTTTTCCTCGGGCGTAGTCTTAAGCAGTAATATCTGAACATATGGCATTATAATACCATTTCCAATGGCTTGAAGAATTCTGCCAATGATTAAAACAACCATGGACGTTGACAGATAACAAAGTACTGATCCTAAGAGAAATACGGACAGTGAAAAGAAAAATATTGTTCTTGAAGTGAATCTGCGTGATATATAAGCACTTAATGGAATCATTACCCCTACAACAAGTAGAAATGCCGAGTATGACCATTGTGCCTGTGTTGATGAGACGGAAAAGTCACTCATCAAATAAACAAAACCTGTTGTAATAATTGATTGGGCTATGCATACCAAACTTGAAGCTAAGATAAACAAGACCAACAGTTGCATCTTATTGTTTAATTTAACATACATTTTTTCACATCACTTTCTTATTGTCTTTCTGTAATGGACATTATTTATATTTTTAGGAGCCATGAATCTAATTAATAATAAAACAATGGGAATTTTAGAGATAGACTAATCACTAATTAATATTATCATCCAATTAATATCATTGTTTTAAATAAAAATGCTAAGAGATTCATTATCAAATTATAAATCGCATTTAACGGGATTATCATTACAATAGAAAGAATTAAAAAAAATAGGAAAATGGGGGATTATATAAACATTGAATATCAGGCAATATCAGAGTATAATAATCCAATAGCCCTCTGGGTAAAGAAAAGCAAGTATGGACTTATTATAATTGAAAGAATGGATAAGAACGGTAGAATATTGAATATAAACGATACGATTATTTCAATCAATACAACAATCAAGATAACTGATATGACCAATAGCACTACCCTACCTACACCTATTCTTGAAATATCCCTTGCCGCTTCAACAATATTTAAGGCTTCCATTAAGTCACCCGTATTTGCAAGTCTTGACTGAGCCATAGTTTGAAGGAATAAAAAGACTACAAATAATATTAAGGCAACAATAACCGGGATTATAAGAGAATCCGGTAGCTTAGCAAGTGCCGCACTTATTGCATCAACTGCAATGACAGTAGAAGATCCTGTATAAACACTTGTAAACTGTGAGACAATCTCCTGTATAACGGCCATAAAAGTACCGTGAACGTTTGTCAGATATCCTACAATTACAACAATAACTGTGGGAATCAGTATGTAAACGAACGTGACAATAAAATTATTAATACCCGTATAAAAGTTTTCCTTCCAATCAAACTCGGGAACAACATTATCCCCTTTAATACCTGACTTGATAACACTTATTGAATAACCGGACAATATAAATCCAATCAATACTGACAGTATAACAGAAAGAATACCCATAACCAGATTAGCCAGATTATTATATCCCAGTATGGTGGTGATTAACCCCGTAAAGGCAAATGACCCCGCCAATACCGATAATACAGTGTAGATTGAAAATGTTCCCAAGCTTAGATATGGAAATTCAAAAGCGTCCGTGATTATTTCCTTTATTTCCATGTAAACCACCTATTATTTATTTAATACTCATCGAAGAGATATTAATTATTTATTGAAAAAGTAATATTTAAACTTGTTTAAACTAATTAGAACGCATAACCTGTAGGATAAATTTTTTATATTCGATATTGTCCTTATATAATGTTATATATACTATGAAATTCAATCATTAATTAACGGTAATGCTTGTTTATTCCCGGTATACCAGAAGTGATATGAAAAAAGCATGGTGTTTATTACGGAAAAAATAGCCGTTTTTAGGTTAAATAAAATACCATGGGGGGTAGATAGTTATGGATCGCAAAAAAATAATCATTATCGGAGTAATAATTCTAATAGTTGCAATATGCCTTATAGTAATATTAACCACTGTAAAATATGATAGAATTAACATAACGCCTAACGGTACCAGTATAGATGTTCCATACAATCAAACTAAGTATAATGGAGAATTTGATGGATTGAAAATATGGAACTGGGATAAGGGAATACTGGTAACCTATAACAGTAATGCCGATGACAGTCTAATAAAAATAACCGAGATGGGCTACAACACACTCAATGACCTGATAAAAAATGGAAAAAAAGAGGACATTGACGGCTTTACAGCTTATCTGATAAGTGCCGATGAACTATTTGAAATTAAGATATTTGATGTTATCACGGTACACTATAACGGAGACTTCTACTGTATCCCACTATATAATGAAACAACAAATGACAATATCCTCATCTGCTGTAACGACAAGGACATGGCCGCCCATATGGCCAGATCAGTAGAATACAAGAAGGTTTACCCGGACAAGATCGACTCAAACGATACCCTGTCAACCATACAAAACATATCCGATGACTCCATATCAAAAGCAAAAAACATTACCGAGGAAATCGAGTCAAAGGCCAATGACTACCTGAAGGATAAAAATTTAAGTGAGGTTAAATCAAGCATAGAAAATAAGGCAAGAGACTATCTGTCCAAAAATCCACTTAAAATTAAAGGATTGTCAATGGAAGACATGTGATTACACTTCCACTTCTTTCTAATTTTTTCTTAAAAAAAGTTAATCATCCCCATATTTCATCTTATACCTGAAATCCCAATACTCTTTTATAATCAGTCTAACAAAGTTGTGTTAATTTCCCATGTAATAAAAAAAAGATAGTTATCAAAGCATTGTCGGGAAAATATTTGAAAAAAATATAAAAAAGAGATGTCAAATAACTAGAATAGTTATTACATTACTTATTTGAGGTTATATATGGATACTACCGCCCTATTTTTGAATAATACATAAGATGGTATCATTACCAGTATAAATATGAAAAACACCAACACCATCAATAACAGGAATATGCCTGTAACTATGCTTGAGAAGTTTGCTAAAAACATTATAAAGCCCATCAGCATTATGGTTACTCCAATTATTCCGAGAATGATTATGAATGTTGCTATGATGAATTCCATATAGGTTATCCCGACGGATTTGAGTATTTCAAAGATTTTTGAAAAGTTGAATCCCTCTTTGAACTGTCCCCTTTCAACCATAAGTACGCAGGCCATTTGGGAGATGTAGTAACTCAACAGCGTTAATATGCTTAGTGATGCAAATAGGATGTAATAGTCAACATGTTTCATGTTAAATGCAATGATTATTATAATGATTTCCGGCAGATAGTATAATAGCTTCAGTATTAAAAGTTTTAATCCATTGATTATGTTATTGGGATTAAATGTCATCTCAGGCAGCTTATCCTTATTGTTTATTATTCCATCCAAACAGTTTTCTATTATATGGTAGGAGTAGCTTTCAATTAAGACTAGTGGAAACAGGAGGATTCCAATATAGTAAAGTATAATCTGATTTTTATTTGTTCCCACATATTCCAGGCCATCCTTTAGAATGTCGAATATCATTTTTTATTCATTCCTCCTCATCTTCAAATATAAATACTTCTTCAATGTGTTGTTTATTTAATAGTTGTGTTATTTTATATGCCACGACAAGTGATGGGTTGTATTTTCCATTTTCAAGGGCATTGATTGTCTGTCTTGAAACCCCTACTTTTTCGGCGAGGTCCTTCTGAGTTATTCCCATCTCCTGCCTTAGATATTTTATTTTTGTTTTCATAACGCTTAACCCAAATGCTTTCTTAAATATTATTTTTGTTATTATATATATTTAATAAGATTTGATTTATCCTGAATATTTCTTTCATATTGGAACATCACTTCTTGTAAAATATGTGTATGATAATAGTAATCCTAAGAGGAATGTTGCCATTAGTATAATATATGATATGGTATAGTTTGTTGTGTATTCCAGTATTTCTCCGCTTGCTATTAGGTAGGGTATGCTGTATGGAAAGTATATTCCATATATGCTTGATGAGATTATCATATTGGTAAAAGTCAGTATTGCTCCCCCAATCATTGCCGGAACAAGGTTTGTAATTTTTAATGTGATAAATACCAATGGCATGAACGTTAAAAACAACAGCATATTAACCATCAGTAGTTGACTGAAACTGTCAATGACGACTGTTATGCTGAACGCTGTTGTACCTGCCATAAATGCAAATATCACTGCCGATAGTGTTGTTACAATGCTTATTATTATTATCCATAGTAAAAACATTGCGTATTTGCTTAACAGGAACATTGTTCTACTTGTTGGTGCCGTAAGCATTGTTTTTAATGTGTGTTCATTGTATTCCCTGCCGAATAGGTATGATATTATTATCGTAAAGAGTAGAATTACAAATATTAGGCTCATGTACATGTTTACCTGGCTTAGGAATGTTTTCATGGTTATCGTTTGTGCAAATTCCCCGAATTGTGCTGAAAGATACAGGAGAAATGATGGAAATGCTGCGCCAAGTAATGTCAAGAGAAATATTTTTGATCTTTTAAGCTTTAAAAACTCTATTTCTATGAAGTTATACATTTTATCACCTTATGCTGATATTTTGATTTCCGGATTAATTATTCTTGTGAAGTAGTCTTCAAGATTTTCTTCACATAAGCTTATTCTTTGTACTTTAATGTTGTTTTTTACAAAGATTTCATTTATCCTGTCTCTTAAATTCAGGTTTGTCTGTAACAGTATAGTATCGGGCTTTTTTATTGTATAGTCCTTGCCTTTGTGTAGTCCTATCTTATCAAGTATCCGTTCGGATTTTTTCAGGTTGGATACTTCGAAGATAACGTTTTTGTTTAACTGATTATTCAATTTCTCTTTTGTTAGCTCTTTTATTAGCCGTCCATTATCCATTACTCCTATTAAATCTGCGATGTTTTCTATTTCACTGAGTATATGGCTGGATATCAGTATTGTTGTACCGTTTTTGCGGGATAATTCTTTCAGCAGGTGTCTGATTTGCTTGATTCCTATTGGATCCAACCCATTTATTGGTTCGTCAAGTATCAATAGTTCGGGTTTGTGCATTATTGCAGCGGCAATACCCAGCCTTTGTTTCATTCCCAATGAAAAATCCCCATATTTTTTGTTGTTGTCATCAAGCGATACAAGGCTTAATATTTCCCGTATGTTATCCTTTGAATAATTTCCCCTTATTTTTGCTATTATTTTCAGGTTTTCCTCGGCCGTCAGGTTTTCATAGAATCCGGGTGTTTCTATTATTGATCCTATTTTATGGTATGTTTGATTGGTTGCTTTGTTGCCAAAAATCATTATTTCACCACTTGTTTTTTCTGCCAGGTTTAATAGCATTCTCATGGTGGTTGTTTTTCCCGCCCCGTTTTTTCCAAGCAATCCGTATATCTTTCCTTTTTCTACTTTCATATTGATGTTGTTGACTACTGTTTTGTCTTTGTATTTTTTTGTTAGGTTTTTTGTTTCAATAACATATTCTGTCATCTATTATTACTCCTTTGTTGTTTCATCATGATTATTATATTATTGTGCACAGGATTATTGATATCAAAAATGTAAAATATTTTTTACATATGTAAAGATTATTTGACATCCTATATAAATGTTTGTAAAAAATATACGACATCAAAAAAATATAACAAAAACCTACCCATCCCAATATTTTTTCCAAAATAAACAAAAAAAAGAAATAACACACCGAAAAATGAGGGGAAGATATACAAAAAAAAGTGGAATAAAAAAAAGACATTACATATCATTATAGGAATGAAAACGGCAGTGCTCGGAATCTTACTAATAAAACATACCCGTATTACTTCTATTTATTATTAATACTTATTTTTTTATTTACAGTTGAAATAAACCTTCATTAAATTTTAACAATCAATAAATCATTTTTTTAAGAGAAGCAGTCATTTAAGACGATATCTTTAACTTTATCAGAATAATTTATAATCATCTTTACGAGGGATTATGTTAATTATTTCAATGTCTCATCAGTAAATTCTTCATTTTCCTTATAATAATTAATTAATAAAATGCGTATCCATAACACTAAAACTAGTAAATTATAATATCCAAAATAGATAAAAATATAGTCAATGAATATGGCCATATTATCAATAATAAATTGACAATATTGATAATGACAAAAAAATTTAAAAGAGTAAAAATTAAAAATCAACCCTATATAAAACAAAAGCTACAAATAATTCTCAGATAAAAATAATAGCAATGATTCTCTTTTTAAATAAGAAATAAAACTATTATATTTATTAATATGCAATAATATATCCATAAATAATAATAAAATAAATTTTATATTATATAAATTACCAATAATACCTAAATATAATCAAAACTAATATACTTTATACTAATAATAAATCTTAATCAAGATTAATAATGGATACCCAAGATTATCTAATTATTTCCTAAAAAACTCCATAATCAATAAAATGATTTTGAAAGATGTACATGTAATACATACAGTTATAGCATTTAGTATTAAATTATCACTAGAATCAATTCATATCAAATAATTATAATACTTCAGATTACAACACGTTAAATTATCAATGATATCCTAAAGATAAATAATTCCCATTATTGCAGTGTAAACATCCGTGAATTATCACCCACATTTTTTTCATAGGATATTTAAATCACCGTACAGTCAATCCATCAATTATAATAAAACACTGGACAAGAATATTATAACATCTGTCAAATAAGCACCTAAAGCTATAAAAATACAATAAACCTGGAACAAATATAATAACCAATAGAATAAAGGATTACAAATAGCTGATTTAATATCATGGTCTTCATATCAATATATTGAACACGACAACAATGAATATATAAAATTGATTAAATATAAAACAATTAAAAAAAGTATTTGAAGATTGAAGAACCCCAATGCCGAAATAAATCGCCTCCTGTGGAGACAAAGCTCAGAGAGGCTGAATTTCAGCTCGAAGTTTTTACCTCACAAAATCTTTCATAACCATATATAAATATATTCTATTTTATAGTTTTTTTATATATTAGCAGTAGCAGAAACTCCAACAATAAATGTAAAACTATGAAATATAGATTACACAGTACCAGAATCAATGAAGACTGACTATTACATCATAACTACGGTCTATATACCACTAAGTGGTGAAAGGATAACTTTTGAAGCTACATAAAGAGTTGGAGAAATAGAGAATTAATGATTTTGATTTATTTTATCCTCTTTTCCTATTCAATTTCTTTAATATATTATTTATGTTTTTAAATTTTCTAGAACATTAATGTGAATGTTAATAATGGGATATGTAATATGTTATTTTCAAATGTAATTCTATCCTTTCTATTAGATATTAGAATACCATATTTGGCGTTATATCTGTTGATGGCCATTGTCAGTTGACTTTTTGTTTTTTTACCTATGCCCACTTCAATAGGTATAACATCATCCACACATTTTAGTAAAAAGTCCACACCTTTTTTCTTTGAATCATAAAATAATCCCATGGAGATACTTGCTTCATTAACCAGTATATTTAATGTTGATGCGACCATGTTTTCAACCAATAGCGAATAACATTTTCTATTGTTTAAATGGTACCTGCCTATACGATAATTCAATGTGGATTTAATGGAAGGTGTGATAAAGAAGTGTTCTTTAGGTTTTTTTGTTATTGTACCGGCACCCCCATAGGCTGATACTTCAAATAATAGTTCAGTTTTTTCCAGTATATCAAGGAGATTATCAACAGTATTTGCCGAAATACCAACATATTGTGCAATATTGTTGTTAGATGTTTTTCCAGCCTTTTTTGTTGCTATATATGTTATGATACGGGAGATTATCTTGTCATCAAGTTTATTATATGATTTGAATTCAAGTAAATCATCTTTTATAATTCTTTTAATTACTTCATAAGTCAATTTGTGTACTTCGATATCCTCATTATCCAAAGCAAAAGGAAAACTTTGAGTATGCAGATATTTTTTTAATTCAATATTGGAATCATTAGACAGATTATAAAGTTGTTTATAAAGATATTTTTCATATTTTTCCGCTTTTTCTACAATACTCGTATTGGTATTTAATATTAATTCCCTTAAATCATATGATTTGATATCAATATCATATTTTAAATATAAATACTCTCTAAAATTACATGGATATAATCTTAGTGTTGTTATTCGTCTTGTTGCATCCGTATTTAGATTAAGGTTCAATGCTGATGATCCTGTGAAAATCATGAATATTCTTGAATTTTTATCAAATAGCAATTTTGCATAATTCGCCCATTTTTCATCAAATTGTGCTTCATCAACCAATAAAAAAATTTTCTTATTTAATGTGAGTGGAATAGTGTCATGGACATTTTCAATGAACAATTCAAATAATGTTTTAATATCACTATCAACACTACTTTTTAAGTCATCAACATTAACATAGAAAATATTATCTTCATCAATTCCCCTTTCAGTATTAAGATAGGAATAAACTTGGTATAACAATGTTGATTTACCAACCCCCCTCAAGCCAGGAATCATCAATAAACGATTATAATAATTCTTATCCCTGCTAATAAAATTATCTATATGTTTAATAATTTCAAAATATTTAAATCGAGGCTTAATCATATCTTTTTTAGTTTCATTTGCCAAATACCTGATTTCAAATTGCTGGGACCTAATAAATGACATTAAAACATCATCATCATCATCAACCATAATAAAATACACCATCCATTATTTTCATATATTTTCGATAATATTATATAAAAGTATATTCATTTAACTATATAAAAATAACTATATTTTAATCAGTTAACTATATAAAAATAACTAACTTTTAATCAGTTAACTATATAAAATAATATTTTATCCAATTCTCTTTAAATCTATCAAACACATCTTTCTTTTAAATCAATGCAAATATCTGTAGTTTGTATATTTTCATGCCCAAAATTCATTACGTAGATGCCACAAAAATAAACACCAACATAACCAAATGAAAAGTAACATTCAAAGTCGACGGTAAAACCTTAAAAGATGCTAACGGCAAGGTAATCTATGCTAAAGTAGTAAACGGTACAGCAACAATTGAAGACTACATGGTACCAGACACATGGAATAAACACAGTACAATCCAGGCCGTATACTCAGGTTCAAGTGAAGTGGCAAAAATCTCCAGTGAAAAAACAGAACTTACAATCCAGACACCTGAAATCACAATAACAACCAGTGACACAACAGCAACCACAGGTCAAACAGTAACACTCACAGCAACAATAAACTCAGAAAAAACAATCAACACGGGAAAAGTAGTATTCAAAATAAACGGCAAACCCATCAAAGATGCAAACGGCAAGGTAATCTATGCCCAAGTAATAAACAATCAGGTAAGTGTAGAATACACCATACCAGAGAATATGAAACAAAAAGACTACACATTAACAGCAGTCTTCATAGCCTCAGAGTATGATAGACTTGAAGACACAAAAACACTTACAATAAAAGCATAACCACCCAATAATAGAGAGTTTAAAACTCTCTTAACCCTTTTTTACATCATTTTATAGAACATCATCATCCTAGATCAACAACTATCATATAAATAAAACCATTTCACCACATCAATCATACAAAGTACATTGATTAAATAATAATGACATATTCAAAAAAAGATTATCTATTGACAATATCCTCTTTACAAGACAAAGACAATAAAAATATAATCCATTAGACAATTACATGTCATTTATCCAATTATTTTCCATAAAAAATGATTCATTTTAATTATTCAGCACTTTTTACTTCGTTATAGTTAAATATAACGAAGAGAAAAAATATGAAATTAACATTTTGAGTATTGCGGTTAGTTATTTTGTATTAATAAAAAAATATTCTTATAGCAAAAAATATTAAGCTAAGCATAATATTAAAAAATAATATACTAGTTATATTCTTATTTTTATGAGGATATTTTGAAAGTCAAAAAATCATTTCTTTAGAAAAGTAATAATTGATTAAGAATCAACTACTTAAAATTATAATTTAATTGAAATCAAGATATAACTCATCAGAATTCTGTTCTTTTAATACTGCTGTAAATGATACATATTCGTTATTATTTTTCTCATTAAACTGTATTATATCAATTAGTTCTTCTTCATTTAAAATTTCATAATTATTAATAACTACTTTACATGATCCTAAATTTATTTCATTTCCTAATAATTGAACCATATATAAGTTTTGTTCTAATATAATTTCTCTTTTATCACTAATAAAATCCCTTAAAGTCTGTAAATTTGTTTCCATTGTTATTGAAATATTTTTTATGGGTATTTTTTTGCCTTTAATATATTTACAAATATTATTAGCACAATGATAATCATCATTGTTAATAATATAATCTTCATCAATTCTCAAATCTAAATTTAATTTGTCGTTTATGTAATTAACTTTTTGGAAAAATTTAATTAAACTATCATCATATTTTCCTTCAGGTATAAACCCTTCAAATTTATATTCATTACCTGGTGATTGGATAATAAAATTAGTATTAGAAATATTTTTTTTTCTAATTTCATAATTTAAAATATCTTCAATTTTATCTGATTTAGGATTTATAGTTATATTTAATGTAACCGTTTTATCATGGTTGTTCATTTTGAACCTGAGTTTAAGTTTAATATCTAAATCAGCATAAAATGTTGAATCAAAAATGACAATTTCATCGGATATAATTTTTCTATCAAATGGTATTTCTTTGTAGTATACAGTACCTAATTTAAAATTTAATAAGATTGCTGGGGGACTAAAAACAATTTGATCCGGTATAAAATGTTCATTTTTATCATTATTTATTACTTTAAAATCAATAATTCTGTCTCCTCTAAATGTTAATGGGATTCCTGTTTTTTCAGAGGCTGCTAATAGTTCATTAATATTTTTATCAAGTTTTAACTTCATTTTTGCTTCAATTTCACTATTTTTAATAGATTTCATAAGAGTTTTATTCATTTTTCTAACCTTCTTAATTCTTTACAATAATTTAAACGGGATAATAATTCATCTTTGTTTAAAATATCTAAGTTAAAGATTTTATTTTGAATACTTTCAATGTCTATTTTATCAGTATATTGATGTAAATCATTAAATATTCCAAATAAAAGTATTGAATCAACCATTAAATGACCATTCTGATTAGAACTAGTATTAAAATTTCTATTATCTGTTACTTCATCTATATATAATAATATAGACAGAGCCGTAGGTGAATTTTTTAAGAGGTCCATTCTAAGTAATCTCTCATTATTATTCCAATAAACATTAAAACTATTTTCAATCATTGAAAAACATTTAATTATCATCTGTTTTACATAATCCGTGTAAAAAAAATCTTGAATAGATTGTTGTGGAAAAATTTTATATATTTCTTTAAATTTAATCTTGTCATCTGTGAGTGTTTCATTATCAATTAGATATTTAGAACTATATTTTAAAATTTCTAATCTTTCATCTATATCTTCAATTGTGATATATTCATTGGAAAGTGAGTAAACCCCTTTATTTTGTGCAATACATGAAATAATTCGTTGTTCTAAAAGATCTTTCGTAATTGTAATATTTAAACTAACAGTCTCTAAATTAATATTTACTAATTTTAAAAATGGTTTAATTTCAATTAATTCATTGGTTATCTTATTATGTTTTTCGTTTAATATTTCTTCATCTTTATCTTTATCAATTATTGAAGAGATTTCGATATTGTTTGATTCATAGTCAATTTTTATCTCTTGAACTAAATTATGTATATGGTAATGTGTGTTCAAGGTATCTTCATCAATACCGTCTATTGATAATTGTGATTCTCTTTTTGTTGTAATATCACATTCATCAGCTAATCTTAATATAGCTGCTAAAGATTTTACTCTGACAGTATTATTTAAATTACTATCAGATAATGAATCTAATTCTATTTTTCTATGTCCTCGACATATATTTCCAATAATATTTGATTCAACATAGTTTAAACCAAGTTTATCTTTATGGTTTTCAACGTATCCTTGACTTCGTATATGATGTTTATCCCTAACTTCTTTAACAAATAGTTCTCTTTCTTTTTTATCTTTTTCTTTGTATTCATTAATTTCGTTATCAAAAGGTATCATACCAATATCATGAAGCCAAACTGCTGACAACAGACAGAAAATTTCATCATCATTTAAATTTTCCAAAATTTTTTCAGAAATTATTTGATTAACATTGTTTTCAACATTAATTAAATGAACTGTGTCATGATTTGTATATTCTGGGAAGAAAAACCTAAATTTTGATGCAACTGTTATAACATTTTCTTCAATATGTTTAAATTTCAAAAAATATTCGTTATTATTTTTTTCTAAAATTTTTCTTAATTCAACCATAATCCACCCCAATATTATTTTCAAATACTCTCTTAAGCATTATGATATTATTCATATATAAATGTATGTATATTAATTGGTTTGATAATAATAATATACTTTACTAATAGCTAATTAATATTATTTTTTATAACATTAATATAAATAATAGTGCCCATTTGATTAATAATGTGATTATTTAGATTATTTTATTGATTTTAAAGTTACATTCATTTGATATAATTTAATATTATTCTTTTACATAATCCAATTAACTTATTTTTACTTTCTGTAGATATTTTTAACCCATATACATTGCACTAATTTTTTGATATGATAATTTATAATCAAAATCTTCAAATTTTTCTATACATTGAATAATATACCTCCATTCATTTTCCATTTGATATTTTTCCGATTTAATCAATATAGAATAGAAATATACAATTAGAAATAAATATTTTGGATATGAAATTTTTTTATTTCGTAGAGGATGTACGACAATCACATTTTGAAAGATAATTGTAGTTGTCACATTTGTCAGAGTTGAACTTGATATATTTATTATATATTTTTTTGTATTTTAATATTTTCTTTCTATGGATAATGTGTTTTCTTTTAGTAGGTTTTGTTCTATATTGTGATTTTTATCAGGTTTTGTGCTGTTGCCATGTTAATTATCCTATTTTTGCACTTTTTATCATTTTACATAGTATTGTCTGAATTTTAGTATGTATTTGTTGTATACAATCTTGGTTCTGCATTTAGCAGCCTGTCTTTGTATTTTTCTTATGTTTCTGGTGCGTGCATTCGATGTTTTAGTTTCATGGTTGAATCATTTATGAATCTGATATTACTTTGGTTGTCATTTTAGAGGATAGGATTATTTTTTGATAGGCAATGGGAGCAGTTTGCTTTGTAGTATATTATTTTATCTCAGTCTATTGGTAGCATATCTTTTTTTGTTCGAATATTTGTCCTTCGGGACATATGTAGCAATGATTTTTATTATCATAGGTCATGTCATTTTTTCCATATCTTTTCTTGTTGTTCTTTTTTCGGTCATTGGGTCTTCGAAGTTTATCTTTATCTTCGGATACCAATACTTTATCCAGTAGATAAGGTTATGTTTCTTTGTTTCTGCCTTTTCAACTTGTTCGTAGATGAAATATCACTAATCTATCAGTACATCTATGTCGGAGCATTGTTCTTGGAATTCTTCTGGTGTTATGTTTAATGCTTTTTGGATGTTTTCTTCTGATTATTCAATCAAGGCATTAGTTGTTCTGATCGTTTCCATCATTTGAGTGCCAACAGCTATTATCAGTCCGTTTTTATTATCTACAAATATTTGTTCATTGTATCCTGCTTCTGTTACTCCTTCTTTGTTAAGGCTTTTTTTGCTTCTGGATCCGAATAGTTCACGTGTTGTCTCCTGTTTTTTTTCATTTCTGGACATTTTTCTAATTTCTATTTGTTTGTATGCTGTTTCTGGATGTTCTATAGCTTGTCTAAATATTCTTTTACCACATAGATTTAAATTATTTTCATCAATTAACTCATACATTTCATCTCATCATATTATACTGACATCTATTCTCATAGATTCTTTCAATAGTCTTTTACAACAAGCGTGTAATTTTGTATTTTTTTATCTTCGCTATACGCAGATATAAGTGCGACAAACAATTTTCTTCTCCTTTAAATCAGCATAATACAACTTAGTTGTATTATTGACTTAGTTATGTGGGTCATTCTTGCCCGAAACTGCATCAACTGGTAACGGATGATATGAGTTGCATGAGAGATAATGTCTAATCATATTAAAATATCCATGGAATAGAAGCTTGAGAAAGACTAATAATTGGCTAATGATGAATGAACTTTTATAAGCGTCGTTAGAGTAAGCTGTGGGAAAGGATATTGATTACCTATCGTATTGTAAATATGCAATGCACACTTTATGTATGTGCACTTAGCATAACCCATATATTTGTCGGTGTAGTGGGAGAGCCTAAGTTAGTCGTGTATGATAGAAGAAAAACGAGGGTTCGCCCTACTTTGACCCACAATAAAAATTTTGTAGAGGATTACAATGTGAACTGGTGTTCTTAAACCTAGTATGGTAAATGATGCTCTAGAAAGCAAAAGACTCCGTCGTCAAAAGACAATAGAAAATTTAGGATATAACTATGTGAGTATATGCTGACTTATAGCAGGTGTATTAACACAGTATTATAATCAATTATAATATGAGGTGTAACATAATATTATGTAAATAATGTTTATGCAGTATTTGAGCCAAAATACTGATAATTTTTGGAGGATGCTAAACGGAATAAGTCTGCATATCTTGAAGAATGGAAATCCATTCCCTAAAAAAAGATTGAGCAGAGCATCTACAAATTACAATGTAATAAGCCTGTGCCAAAATTGATGAATTTAAATGTCATTTCGAGATAAAGAATATATTTGAGCCGTATGTCTTGAAAGGGACACGTAATGTTCTGAGGAGAGAAGAGAGGGAGCAATCCCACCCAACTTATCCGACCGAAGAGAAAAAATATGAAAATTAATGTCAATGAATTTATTTATATGACCCTCCATAATAAAATCTCCTCTTTTAGATATTTAATATATGATTGTTTTAAAAAGATATTTTGAAGTATTCTAAAAAATCGATTTAAAACAAGACTTTCAAAGAAGAAATACTTAAAAATCATGATCTTTTTGGATAGTCTAATGCTTATTTTACCGGAATTTTTTTTCAATGTTTAATAATGGTTATATCTAGAGATTGTAAAATAATCGTAAATCTTGTTTTATTGGAAGTATTTTTCAATTTTAAGGATTGTTTAAAACGAAAATAATAACCAAAAAGTCATAATCCTTGTTTTACTGGAACCTATTTTTCAATTTATTATTATTATTGTCGTAATCCTTGTTTTAGTGGAACCTATTTTTCAATAGAATAATATAGAATTAGCCAATAAAGATAAAATAAAGCTAAGTCGTAATCCTTGTTTTAGTGGAACCTATTTTTCAATTTTTGAAGAAACGGGACACCCAGTTAATAAGAAAGTGTTCTAGTCGTAATCCTTGTTTTAGTGGAACTTATTTTTCAATGGAGATAAAAACGGCGGTCAAAGACTGTTATTTATCAAAAGGTCGTAATCCTTGTTTTAGTGGAACCTATTTTTCAATTACAATGTTTGAATACGATATTATAGATATTAAAGAGTCGTAATCCTTGTTTTAGTGGAACCTATTTTTCAATACAAAAAGCAACCTTGTTCAAAAAGTTGCAGAAAGCACGGTCGTAATCCTTGTTTTAGTGGAACCTATTTTTCAATGATGAATATGAGCTTTCTAACATATTAGAACATGAATTTAGTCGTAATCCTTGTTTTAGTGGAACCTATTTTTCAATAGCCTACTTTTTTCAATATTTTCTTGATTTGATATATTATCCTTGCTCTTTATTAAATGTTATGTTGGAAACCAAAAAATGATAGATAATCAATGGGTGGTTTCCAACTTATCATTGTACTTATGAATAATTAGTTATAACTTGTATCATTAAATGATTAACTATATTTTATTATTAATTATTGTCCCATATCCATGGCTTACTCCTTTTCCTAATCCCATGTAATCGGGTAATTTGAAGTTTGTCTGAAATTCCCCGGTGAATGCTTTTAGTACTACTGATTTGTATGTTACATCTGTAATATTTAAGAAACTTTTTACTATTAATCTTTTTTCAACCATTATTCCAAAGCTTTTTGCCATTGATAATATGTTTCCTATGAGTATTTTATTTAAAAAGATTTTACATTCTTTTTGATTGCTTATTTTTTTATATTTTTGGTAATTTTTCTGATTTAATGCTATCCATGGTGTTACAAATTGATATTGATGTAGTTTATTGGATTCTTCTAGTTCAAATTCTTTCTCGTATAATATTTTTTCTTTTATTTGGTATGTATTAGTTAGTTTTAATTCATTGATGTCACTTGAGATTTCTTTTATTGTACTTAGTCCTTCTTCTAAACCATAGAGGATGGCATTATTTTCAATAATTTTATACTGTACTAGTGGATATGAGTATATTAAATCTTGGTTTTCATGATTATGTAGTATGAGGTTATCTTGAAATTGTCTTCCGATATAACCTCTTAATTTTGTTGCGGATTCTGTAATTTTTTTATCTGTTTTGAGTAGTAAGTAGCCAGTATTTACATTCATTTTTTTACTCCTCTAGTTTGAATTTTGGAAATTTACATTGATTCATATACTCTTCTATATTTTCATTTAATATTTTTGCCAGTTTGATTGTATTTTTTTTCATATCTTCATATTTTTCTTTACTAATACATTTTTTACCATGTGCAAGTATTGATTTGTTTCTAGCTTTTAGTATTTCATCTAATTCTTCATTTTCTTTAAATGATTTACCTAATGAATCATTTAAATTGGATAATAATTCATAATTTTTCCATAGGGGAAATTTCAATATACCATTTTTGTTACTTGTTTTAAGTAGATTATTGTAATATTCATCAGGTACTTTATCTTTTAATGTTTCTACTTTGATTTGTGCACTATCTATGTTATATGTTTTCTGTAACTTTATCTGTGCAATAAGTTCAATGGATCTATATAATCTTGCAACAGCATCATCATATTTATTTTCTTCAAATCTTCGCTGGGAATTGTTTATTAAATCTGCCAGTATATAATAGTCCTGATTATCATCTTGATTTCTTTTTAATACTTTGATGGCTTCCTGGTTTTTCTTAAATTGTTCTTTAAAGTATTCATCATTGAAGTTATCACTGTTGATAACATCAAGTTTCATTCCATGATTGAATTTATCCCATTTGTCATAGTAGTCAAAAAGTAGATTGTATGACTCTTTAGCGTTAATATCTGCGATGTCACATAATATTTCTTTTGCTTCTTCAAAACGATAAATATTGAAGTATTTTTTCATCTTTTCAATGTTTAGTTTATCATAGACTCTGTAAAGGTTATTTCTTTTGTATGTACTTTTTTGATTATCAACTACTCCCTCTTCGTTACGATCACCACTAAGTGATAAAAGTGTTGTTTTATATATGACAGAACATAATCCTGCAGCCAGTGACATTGACTTAGTACCACTGGTGAAATTGATAAATATTTGTGAATTATCATTATCTTCAATAATTTGGGCTATTTCGTCAAATATTTTTTGAACATCATCAATATCTTTTAATTCATGAAAAGAATCATTATTGATTGGAAATGGTTGACCATTTATTTTTTCAAATTCATTTTTTATTAATTCAACTGTTCTTTTAGAATCCTTGGATCCTACGAATACTGTTTTTTCCGGATAAAAATCATTTAAAAATGTTGCAAATCCTTTTGCTAAGTTGATTATATCCTCTTCTTTTTTACCCTTACCTACCGTAATTATAAATGTTCTGTTCATATATTTTCCTCCATTTATAGTGATTTTAGTTGACACCATCCAAATGCTGTGTTATTTGGAGTGATTTGTCTAACTTTGGGGTATTCTCCATTCTTATTATTGTTATCTTTTTTCTTTTTAGGATTATTTTTATCGTTATATATCTGTTTATATAAGTTTGGATAATTATTTTTCATATGTAATCCTATACATTTGCTTAATAATCCAGTGTTACCGCCCAGTCGTATAAGTGGTGCAGTTTTTGTATTTTTACCTTTTAAATCTTCATAAAATTGAATAATATGATTTATATTATCTTTTTTATTTTCATCTTTTTCTTTATTATACATTTCTTCAAAGAAGGTTAATTCATGGTCTATATAATCATAATTAAATAACCGTAGACAGTCCTGGATATATTCCATTGTTAATGGATTATCCTCATATAATGTGATTTCAACATTCAAATTATATGGATTGTAGATACATTCTATTGCATTATACATATCGCCCTTTTTTTCATCACGATTACTATTTTTATCATCTTCTTGAGTGAGTGTAAATGGGAGTATTTGAACTGTTCTTATATTATTTTTATATTCTGATGAATCGGATATGCTGATATTTTTCATAATTTCATCAATTTCTGGACAGTTGCAGATAATTTCATAATCTCTTTGGTTTCTGGGATTTTTTTTATCTAAATAATCATATATAATTGCTGTTCTAATTGCACCTTTTATTGATGAGCCTGGAATATATGCTTTGTTATTGGTATTTTTTATGGTTGAGTTGATTCTTGTCGGATGTTTAATCCCATCATTTTCGACTTTTTTAGTTATTTCTATTGTTTTATAATCATAGTATTTTATAATATCTGGATGTTTTTCAATGTATTTTTCAAAGGCTATTTCTTCTTTTTCTTGATTGTTAATGGTATTTTTTGATAGTTTATTTAAGAAGTCTTCTTGGTTTTCTGGTGATATGTTTTTTAGATATTCATTTAGATTTAATTTAAATATATAATTAACTTTCCTGCTAGAACGTTTATTGTTAATTTTATAATATAAATTATCCTCTTTAACATAATATTCCTTATTACTATATGAACTACCATCACCAATGTGTGTTGGTGTTAATACACTTAAATTATAATTATATTTCATATCTTATTTACCCCCTATTTTTACGGCAAATGCATAACCATATTCTATAGCAGGTGTTATTGTACTCACGTCGGTTAATTTACCATAATATTCCTGTTTAAATGTAAATATTGATCCTTCTTCAAAGAAGCTTATTTTCTTTTTTAATTCACCGTTGGAATTAATTCCTCTTTTTGAAGCTATGGAATAGGATGAATCACTATCAATTTTTTTGATTTCAGTAGCTGTTGGTATGTAACGGGATAAAGTGACAATTTTTTCTCCTTCATTAGCCAGTAGTTTTTCTTCAAATTCAGAGTTTTCCTCTATTGTATGGGTGAATTGTCCATGACCTGTAGATATATTTGCACCAAATCCTCTATCTTGTAGTAGTTTTAGTCCTGTTTTAATTATCTTCTCATACTTTTTATCATATATTTTTAATAGGAAGTATAATCCCATGTTCTTAAATTGAAGCCCTTCCGTATAAAATACATTTAATGATGAATCATTGATTCTGTGGATTATATTGTTATGTTGAACTGTACTTGTATACTTATAATCTCCATAGTTTTCTTTTGTTAGGATATTTGATTTAATAGTATACTCATCTATATCATGTATTATATCATTTGAGGTTAACGTTCCATGTATTAAATCAAGGAATATTTCTTCATCAAGATATTTGACTTTTTTATATTTTTTTGCTTGGGTTATCGTGTTTGGATTATTACTTGTAACCTTGCTTACTATGTTGATTTTAGGAAGTAAATGTTTTTTACTATTTTCTAATTGAATGTAGGGGTATGTGGATGATAATATAAATGGTGGCTTATTTTCAAAGTCATTTATTAACTCATCCATGAAGTTTGGATAAAACTCTGACAATACTTTACATAATGCACCGAAGATTGTATCTGAATGTAGGTGTGGGAATGTACTTTTTGGATTGATATAAATAATCATTTTTATCATTCATCCTATTTTGTTCTATTTGTTAATAAATTCATCTGTTATGTCAATTTCTTCTTCATTATTTTCATAATAATTTCTGTCACGTTTTATAAGCTTTAAATCATCTATTCTTACTCTTCCAAATCCTCTTGTTCCACTACCTCCAAGATAGTTATCTTCTAATAATTTAAGTCCTTTATTTAATAATTTACATACTTTTTTAGCATAGACTTCATTTTCATTGTCATTATATATACCATAGATTATTTCAAATTCAAACTCGGATTCAATAGGTACTCGTTCAATGTTACGTGGATTAGATGTGCATTTTATTCTATCAATTGTATTTTCATATTTTAGTTCTGATCCATTTACTACTTCATAATTGTCATTCCATTTTTTAATGGTTTTTTCTGTTGGATATGAATCTCTGACTATTAATTTTGCAAATGCTGTAGGAGAACTATGATTATTCTCATGATTACTGACATTATTTGTATCTTTTTCTTCAATTGTTTCATTATTTTGAGTTGAATTTTTCATCTCATCAATTTGGTTTTGTAAATCTTTAATCATTTGGATTAATTTATCCTCTGATTCTTGAGTTAAATCTGAAGTATTAATATTGTACTCTGATTTATCGGAAGCTTTTCCAAATACATCTGCTACAATTCCTTGAGTGGATGGTTCTCCTTTATTGTGTTTTATATTCATAAATATTTCTTCATCATTTAATTCAAGCAGGCTTCTAATTTTACCTTTTAGTGAAGAACCTGGAATATACGGTAGGTTAGTAATTGAATCTCTAATTACTACGTTATCACTACCACCAATTTCGATACTATTATTAGATCCTCCGATATGAAGGCCAGTTTCACAAACTATTTTTCCTGTTAATATATAATTTCCATTAAACATTTTAAACAACTCTCCTATTTTTAATAAGTATCAACTTCATTTTTCACATTTTGATATGTATAATAACTAATTATTGCCTCGTAATATTTTATATAGTTTTTAAATTTCAATATTTTATCTTTATTATCGCCCGTATCTATAATATCCATACAATAAACTATCAATTTAAAGAATTCATCAGTTATTAATCCACGCCCAGTCATATATGCTAGTTTTGGATAAAACAGATAATAATCCTCTTCGATATTAGACCAATTGTCATCTAACTTCTTTTCCCATGATTTGTATACATTAAATATTTTTCTTAATTGATGTATTGTAACATTTTTATCTTTACTAATTGAATTAGCAATTATTTTTGTGTCATTTACATAATTTTCCTTTTTAGTTATATCCAACATATACTTTGAATTTATTTTTAATGTCATGTCTTTTAATGAACTATTATTCTTGTTTAATCGCTGTTTATTTATGTATTTATGATAACCTACCATTGCATCAATCATTATCATGACTTTTTGAAGATGTTCTATTTTTTTATTCTCAGCTACTTTATCAATAATATTTATAAAGGAATATATCAATTGATAAAATTTATATGGGATAGTGAATCGCTCATTTTTTAAGTTAATATTAAGTTTTAATAGGTTATAATCCAATTTAATGTCATTCCAAGTGCAGTTATTATTGGATATTTTTTGTTCAATATTCTTTAATAACTGATGTATATCCCTTAACTGGTTAATATTAAGTTTTTCTTTAAAGTATTCTGCAATAAAGTATGACCATTCACCTTCGAATTTAGTTATATTTTTTGTTGTTAATTTATCCAAGTCATTAAGAGTGTTAATATAATCAATTTTTTTATCCATATCATCCTTATCTTTAACTTTGCCTTTCCTTCCATTATTTTTAGGATTTTTCTTTTTACTATTTTTTTTTATCTTAATAGAATTTTTATTATTATTTTTATATCTATCAGTTAAAGCCATATTTTCACCTTGTTCGAAGCAGTACCCAATTTTGAATTATTTTAATCCAAGGCATGTAACAATTCTTACTAAATTCTTCATCTGCAAATTTGAATAATTCTTTATCTGATTTTAATGTTCTAAGTTTATATTTAAATAATGGTATGTATTTTTTATTTTTAACAGCTAATGAATATTTTTTCTCATATTCAACTTCATTCAAGACATTAATCTCTTCAAAGTATTGGTTATATAACATTGATAGGGAATATATAAAACCCTTAGATAACCTTTTATCCTGCACATACTTCTCCATTTCATTAGAAAATTCCATTATTCTATCCAAACCATAAATTTTTTCGTTTATATGATTGTTTAGTTTGTCCTGTGTATTCCATTTAACAGTCTGGTTAAATAATGTAATCTTATTTTTACCAAGTGTTTTTGATTTTTCCAGGTTATCATCAGCGTAGTGTATTGCTTTTGATATAGGAAACTTAGAACGTACAATACTAATACCCGATGAGATTGTTATGGCATCATGGTTACAGGTATAATTTTTAAATTCTTCTTTTAATCTCATTGAAAACTCTATGATTTTATCATATGCACCAATTACCAGTAAATCATCCCCTCCAGAATATGTAATGTAAATATCATATTTTTCTGCCAGTTTGTTGATTATTCCTGCAAAGAATATATCCAAATATAAACTTAATGAGGATACACGTGAAATACTTGCATTATCAAGTCCCTTAGCAAAGATTAATCCTAAATTATCAACATCCATTTTAGCTACTGATAATCTGTTAGCACCGTGGGATTTACTAGCAATTTCTTCGAAAGTAATATTCGTATTATCATATGATGGGATATTATTTCCTATAAATTTAAATGAAAAAGATACATTGTTTGACTGTATTTTGCTAGTTAAATCCAGGAAGTTTGTATCATTAATTTTTAATACGTCAACATGTTCACAAGTGTTAGATAGTTCTTTTATTATTTTAACTATATTCACAGCATTATCTAAGAATTTATATCCTATACTTAAATCTTTAAAATAGGTATCGGTCGATTTATCTTTTTTATTAGAGTAATATCGTATCATGTATTCTGCATTAGCCAATCGTGTACCAAGTTTTTGATGTTCTTCACAGACTTGACATATATTTTTTTCTGTAAGATTTCCACAAACAGAACATATATTATCATATCTTACATCATCTTCTGTTTTAAATATTGTATCTAATTGATTGATAAATTTAGTATTCTTATCAACATTCGTTAGTTGTGCTAGTTTAGATGTGATTTTTCCAAAGTCTTTAAAGTCACCATCAGTACAGGTAGTATAAACCATTGAAAAATATAATTCTGCATTAAACCAGTTGATAAGTAACCTGTTAATTTTATCTTGTATCTCTGTTATCGTTTGGAGAGTTTTATGACTATTATCGGCAAGAATGGTGAATTTACCTCCTGATGAGAAGATAATGTTACATTCGGTTAAGTTTAATTTCTTTATCATATATTGGGAGATTGTATCCATGAGTAATGATAGGTAAAATGATCTTCCTCTAAGTCTTTTTGCCATACCACGTTGTGCATTGGATGGTGAGTTAATTTTATATATAAATTTTTGTATCCCTGATATTGAACAGTTTATCACTATGTAATTTTCTTTAATATCCGATGTTTTGGTTATCTTTTTGTGTTGTAGTAAGTAGTTATATCTGGCAGTTGCTATTGCTGCAGTAGTTTTTAAGTGGTCGTATAATGATACATCAGGCTCGGATTTATATATGGCTGATGGTACTGTTGTTGTATACTTTTTTAGTATTGATAATATTGTAGTGATGTCATTTAAATTTTTTATCTTTACAAATTCATTTTTGAAATCTTCCCATAATCTATTGTAATTATTCATTGAAGGTTTTTCTTTGATAGGATATAATAAGTCATAGTTGTCTAAGTTTAATGGTACAAGATTCATGTAATGTTTTTTTGTTTGAATATCATTTAATTCAACTTCAGAAAATATTGATATTAATGGTTCATTATAAGCATCTTGTTCTTCATCACTTTTTTCTCTTTCATAAGCCGATGAACTATCTGCTTTGGTTATTATATTTATTAAATTTTCATCATTTTTATATAAACTCTTTTTATGGTGGTATAATACCAGATTATTTATTTCATTGTCTTTACCGAAATAGTCAATAATAAACTGGCTTGACCATTTACTATGGGCACCAGAGTACCCATAGTCTGTTTTATCATTTTTGTATAATGGTGGTTGACTAGAATCTGCTCGTTGATAAAATTTACCTATATCATGTAGCAATCCAGCCAGTACCAAATCATCATATTCATTACTTTCATATGACATGTGCTTATTCTCCTAAACATTTTGATTGTTCATTTGATTGTTATTTTAATATTTATTAGTAATGGTATTAATATAATACATCATTATCATACATTTTATTAAATTTGTGTTCATGCTTTAATGTTTTTTTTCATAATAGTTCTTCCATTTATTTGTGATTTTTGGGTTTTGACCGATCTTTTTACCCTTGAATAAGTTGATTTTACAAATTGATGGCATTTTAACCATTGGTCCTGTTATAATCGCTTCACCAGTATTTAAACTTGGAAGTTCTTCAATCAATTCATTACTGATATTATCACTACATTCCTGTATGTATCTTTGATCTCCGGGTTCAACAATTTTGAGGACAATCCAATTATTAATCTGTGAAAGAATATCGGAATCTAAATTTTTTGGTCTTTGACTAATAAGTCCTAAGCCCACACCAAATTTCCTTCCCTCTTTTGCAATTCTTTGAATACGATATCTAGGCCCATTGTTTTCATCATCATTAGATGCTAGCGTATGTGCTTCTTCTATCATACAGAATACCGGATAATTAATATAACAATCAGTGAATTCATTGTTTAACTCCGCATTTTTCCTCCATAATAATATATCTTTCAATAATTTATCTATGATTATTTTGGCATTCATTTCATCTATCTGACCAAACTCTATGATGTTAACACAATTAGGTTTAATCTGTTTAACAATATCCTCATCTTGATCTTCATTAAGTATTGCTTTGTGTTTATGTATTAAATTATGATTGATTTTTGCAATTGTTGCTTCAATAGACTCGTTTTCCTTTTTATTATTTTCTGTTTTTAAGTTATTTAATTCATATTTAATCTTATCTAAATACTGCAATTTATATTCTTTTACTACTGAAGCTTTAATTTTTTCCTGACCCGCTCTATCAACATTTGAATATTCATCAGGAACTTTTTCTATATCCATTCTTAGATTATTTTTTACATTTTTAATAGCTTGATATAATACTCGCTCCTGAGTACTTGCCTGTGAGGATATTCCAGATAATTTAGCAATTTCATATTCTTTTAAGTCATAAAGATTTACTTCTGCCTTGATTCTATTAACATTTCCATTTTTAAATTCGATATTACCATATTCAGAGTGCATATCAAATAATACTATACAACCATGAATTTTAAGTATTTCATCAATAATTACGGCCGTAGTATTGGATTTTCCACCACCGGTCATAGCAAGTATAGCTAAATGTTTACTAATCATTTGATCAGGATCGAGGTTTATTTTAACCTTTTTATTTGAGGTAATAGTTCCTAATTCTATACCATCATTATTATTGAATATTTTATTTAATTCATCTGTTTTAGCAAGACGTACAGGCGTATTTGACTTAAGTGCAACTTTAGATAATTCCAATGTATCAATATCACCTAGTATTTTTACATCAGCCCTATAATATTCATTAAATGTGTGAATTGTATTTCTTACTTGTTCAATATCATCAGGTAATTGTATTTTCTCATCAAATAATAAATTACCACTATAAACTTTGTTAATCATACCCAGTGTAATTGAATTATTCTCTTCCATACATACATATGATCCCTGTTTTAATGGATTTTTTGATATTATTTCAACATTCGTAACAGAATTTTCACCAATACATCTTGCTATTATATCATCTTTATTCATAACATACTCCTCTCTTGTTTTAAATTATTTAACCCCATATTTCTAATGATATTATTCATATTTTTATTAGTTATTTTTATATCATCATGTACCTTCTTTAAAATAACCGGATAACCTGTGGAAGTCAAACTTATCGTATTTAACATATTTAACACATCAATAAATTCCTTTTCACTGGCATCATAAGACAATTGTATTTTTATTGGACTGGCAATTTTACTTAATTTAACAAACCTATTTGTGAATATTAGATTACTCAGATATTCGTCGTATACTGGGTATGATTTATATTTGACATAAAATGGTGTATGGATTCTAAATCTATTGTCATCATTTTTATAATATTCGGAGTAACCAGAGTTACTGCAATAATATTCAAACAATGCCCTATCAGATAAACTTTTTTTACAAATATTATGACTATGACTTGTTTTAGATATTGATATAATTTTATGATTAAAATTCTTTAAGATATGACAAATAATGGACAATTGTTCTATCATCAAATAATGCATTAAATAATCAAATTTATTGTATTTAGATAAATTAAATGGTTTTCTTTGAATATCCTGTAATGTTGGAAGTTGGAATCTATCACTTTGAATATCATGGATAATTTCATTTGTTAAAAGCATAATATCTTCATCATTACTCATGCTAGATTTAACACCCATAGCAATATGATCTAAAATACTATGTAAATCCCCATCCAATAATACATAATCAACATCTTTATCATTAAGACTATCAAGTATGCATTTTAACTCCATTATGTTCATTTGTTTATTTAACGCTTTGGTATAGTCATATTGGCTTGATGGAATAAATGTAACTTCATTTAAAGATTTGATATACTTAGTTTCTTGCCTATCCGTATACAATGCATGACTACTTATGGCAGAGATATCACCAACAACTAAGGATGTGGAATTGATGCTGCCATCAACTGCTATGAATTTGGAAGCACTGTGATTATTTTCAAAGTTATAATCAATCCATTTATCCATAATATCAGCAGATTGTATATCTTCAAAAGAAGAAGTTATACTTTCGTTAATTATACTTCTAGATTCAATAGAAGTTTTTAATAGTTCATTAATCATGATCTACCTCACAAATTTATTAATGAGTAGATACCTAATAAAAATAAGAAAAATATCAAAACATTTATAACAATTAAGTAATAAAGCTGATATATGACTATAAGATAAAACATTTTATTTTATGGTCTAACATTAAAGTCTTAATTTATAGTATAAATTAGTATACCGCCAAATATACAAGAATTTTTTTATACTATAAATTAATTCTTATTAAATCAACTACCTACTATTTTTAAATCGATTAACTGTATTATTCAACCGATTATCTTATATTAGTTCTTCTAGTATATAAATATAATGGTTTGGTGAAAATATGTTAACAGTGATAATATATGATATAGAAGAAACAAACAACAGAAATCATTTAATAAAAAAATTAAGACACTTTGGATTAAATAGAATACAAAAATCAGTATTTTCAGGATATTTAGATAAAAGTTCAAGAAAAAAATTACAAGAATATACAAAAGAAAATATTCAATCAGATAAAGATTCGATAATTCATCTAGAAATATGTCATAGTTGTCAAAAAACCATTATAATCCAGGGAGAAAACCGACTACCATCAGAAGATAATAAAGAATATGGGGTGTTACTATAAAACTTATAATAGACGGATTTGATAAAACAATACACAAACAAGATAATCATATAATAATAAAAGACAATGATAAAGTTATTTATGATGATTTGGCAGAAAAAATTAATAGCATGACAATACTAGGGAAAGGATACATTACCTTTGATGCATTAACATTACTAACAAGAAATAATGTAAATATAATTTCTATTAACTATTATACGAACCAAACAAACTACGTAATAAATAGTATGGGAAATCAAACAAAAATATCTTTACTAAAAAAACAAGTTTATTATAGTGATGACATTAAGTCAATAAAACAGCCAAAGAAATTATAAAATCCAAAATAAAAAACCAAATATTCACGTTAAAAACACTTAATAAGAATAAAAAAGAGAGTTATGTTGAAAAAATTATAAAACAAATAACATACTACTTAGAAAATATAAATAATACAACAAATAAAGAAGAATTACTGGGAATAGAAGGAATATCTTCAAAACATTATTGGGATGCGATAAAAATATTCATACCTCAAGAATATGGATTCGAAAACAGAAGTAAAAAAACCGGCACATGACTTGGTAAATGCAATGTTAAATTATGGATATGCAATATTAGCATCACAAATAACAAATGAAATACTAAAAAATGGATTAAATCCAGATATAGGAATAATACATAAAGATTTAGACAAAAGACATAGCTTAACATATGACATAATCGAAGAATTCAGACAACAAATAGTTGATAAAACCATATTGTCCATAATACATAATAAACAGATAAGCATAGCTGATTATGACAATGAAGAAATAAGTCTAGACAAACGAAAACTAATTATAAATAAAATCATAGAAAAACTAGAAACGGATATCACCTATCAAAATCAAAAACTAACGTATCATGAAATAATAGAACATCAAATAATAAAACTAAAAAATACAATACAAAATGATGAAGAATATAATGGTTTTTATAACAAATGGTAAGTTGGAAACCTACTCCAATCTTTTCATATTTTTAAGCCTTCCAACAAAACATTTAATAAAGAGCAAGGAAAATATATCTAATTAGAAAAATACTGAAAAAAGTCGGCTATTGAAAAATAGATTCCACTAAAACAAGGATTACAACTCAATAATGGATATGTTACTGTATTCCTTTCAATTTCATTGAAAAATAGATTCCACTAAAACAAGGATTACAACTCTTTAAATGTATAATTATTAATTAACATTAGATATATCTCCTTAATTGAAAAATAGATTCCACTAAAACAAGGATTACAACATAGTCAAAAGTAGCTTTAATATCATCTAATGTATTATTATATTCATTGAAAAATAGATTCCACTAAAACAAGGATTACAACTACTAAATATATCAATCAACTCTTCTCTATGCTCTTCAAAAAGGATTGAAAAATAGATTCCACTAAAACAAGGATTACAACTTCATTACCATCTCTGATGAAATCAGTTTTGTATCATATTGAATTGATTGAAAAATAGATTCCACTAAAACAAGGATTACAACGAGTATGAGTACTGTTGGACAGACATTTATGGATTCCTTCAGTCATTGAAAAATAGATTCCACTAAAACAAGGATTACAACTTCAAAATACAAATGGACATAGAAACAATGATGTACAATTAATTGAAAAATAGATTCCACTAAAACAAGGATTACAACTTACATATAATGACTTGCCATCACATGAAGAAATCAGGATTGAAAAATAGATTCCACTAAAACAAGGATTACAACCACTTTATTTAAATCAATTGATTTATGGTTTAAAATTCATTGAAAAATAGATTCCACTAAAACAAGGATTACGACCCACATAACAAATACAAGC
>JAFRMD010000051.1 GCA_017430835.1 Methanosphaera sp. | reverse complement strand
GAAAATGAAAATCAAATAGAAATATAAAATATAAAAAAATATAAAATATAAACTAATTATAATAATCTAATAAGAGACACCAACTCGGCTTGGAGTAGGAATAGAACATACTCTCAAATCACAATTGTTGCACGGTCTCTTAATAACTTATTCTGATAACCCTAAGACATCAATAGTAATGAATTATCAACTTCAATATTTTTAGGTTATTTTCATTAAATTCTAAATACATATGAATAGATTATATAATATGAAATATAAACTTATTATCATGTTCAATGAAAGAGAAAATACTGAGGAAAAAATATTAAATGCCACATTTAAAATTCTTCAAAAAGATGGTGTTAATAAGGCCACAACTAAAAAAATAGCTGCTGAAGCCGGAGTCAATGAGGTAACTATTTTTAGAAAGTTTGACAATAAAAAGAATCTGATTGAAAAGACCAAAGATCATTTCCTCAACATGTTTATAGATAGACTACGTGGTATATTCTATTTTAATGGTGATGAGGACATTGAGGAATATATTAAAGGAGCATTTATGGGAGTCTTAAATCTATCCGATAGTGACTTCAGTATTCTTAAGGTTGCCATGGAAGAAGTTAGGGAAATTCCTGAGAGAAAACTTTTACTTATTCAAATAACTGATGTCATCCTTGAAAAGTTGGAGGACTTTTTCAAATTACAAAAAGAGAAGGGTACGGTTAGGGACATTGATCCTAAGGTAATGGCGGTTATGTGTTTTAGTATAATCTTCCAATCAGTCATATTAAGAAAAGTTTATAGTCTAAGTCCTGATTATGAATTGGATTACTACTCCGATAATATTTTTGATATCCTCTTTAATGGTATAATGCCAGAATAACTCCATATTTTTCCAATTTTATCTTTTTTTTATTAATTAGTGGTTATTTAATCATGTAAGTAAGTACTTACTTTCATATTTCGTTTACGCCCCATTTTTTCAGTAATATCTATTAATAATTCTTTATTTATCAAAAACAATGGAATATGATCTTGATTCATGGTAAAAATTTCACTGCCATGTGCGCATCTTCTGTTCTATTTTCTGGTATTTTAAATGATTCCAATATTTTTCTTGATTCATTAATTTTATATTATAACTTACTTGTAATCTCTGATTATTTATAAACTTATTCATTTTCCTTAGATTTGCTATTAAAAATGTAAGTGAGTACTTGCATTCGAAAAGATTCATATACATTGTTGTATATAATAATTAGTAGAGGAAAATATCTTTTATTATATATAAACTTAGAGGAATGATAAAAATGAAAAAATTACCTTAATCCCAATATGTTTAATAATAGCCTTATAGGCGTAAGTTGTATAATCACCTGGAAGTTTAACAAACAGGGGCGGAACAACGCATCAAAATTAATTCAACTAAATGTAGGTGAACTAATAACATTAATATCTCCAGATTACTCAGCCAGTGAAACTCAAAAAAAATAGTAAATCAAATAGATGGAATACAAGGTAAGAAAAAAAAATAATGAATAAAGAATCAAACGTTCTCAAAAAAAACCTTTAATGCCTCCAAATTTATAGGGTCGATGAGAAAAAATAAATTTCTTCCATATTCCTTTTTTTTCAAATGAAAAAATCATAACTTATAAGGAGAATGATTATGAAATGCAAAATATTCATTATTGCAGTGGCATTATTTGTTCTTATAAACATCACATGTATAAGTGCTGTTGAAAACACGCAGACAATAAATAATACAATACATCATAATACAAATGACTTCACAACACTAAACAATGATCTTAATAAAAACACAACAACTAATCAATTGCACAAGAATTACATATACAACTCCTCCAGAGATGATGAGTATAAAAGTGGAATTCTAATAAACAGGAACAATTACGTCCTGGATGGTAAAAATCATGTTATTGACGCAAAAAACAATGCTAGAATATTTAACATAACATCAAGCAATGTAACACTCAAAAATATTCGATTTATCAATGGAAATGCTACAAATGGTGGTGCAATATACTCAAAGTATGGATTGAATCTGATAAATTGCTTCTTTGAAAACAACAATGCAAATCAATCAGGAGGTGCAGTCTTTATTGAAAACGATTATTCAAAATCTAAACTAACATCCACATTCATAAACAACAATGCAAATAATGGTGGGGCAATATACTTCAACTCCACGACTGAAAACAATTCTATCAAATCAAAATTCAAAAACAACACCGCAACAAGAGCAGGTGGTGCAATCTACTTTAGGGGAACTTCAACAGGCAACGAATTCAAGTCCGGATTCTACAATAACACGGCCTTGGAAGCAAGTGGAGGAGCAATGTTCTTCTACACATTAAGTCAACAAAACATATATAACTCAATATTCCAACACAACATGGCAATGTACGGGGCAGGAATATTCTTCTACAACCAGTCAAATAACAACATCTTCAACAGTACCTTCAAATATAACACTGCAAAATCCTGTGGAGGATCCATATTTTTCCATAATAAAACAAACAACAACACATTTGATGGAATTTTTAAAAACAATACGGGATTAACAGGAAATGGTGGGGCAATAACATTCAAGGATAAATCCACAAATTCAATATTTAACTGCAACTTTATAAATAACCGTGCAGGAGAACATGGTGGAGCAATAAATTTCCGTCAAACACCACACAATATAACATTTAATGGAAATTTCACCAATAATCATGCAAGATATGGTGGAGCAATCAACTTCTTTGATTCATTGGATAATATTATATTCAATGGGTCATTGACAAGAAATCATGCAACAGAAATTGGAAATGGGATAGCTTTTACTAAAGAGTAGTAATTCGCGTATTTCATTGAATTTTTTTTAATTCTTTTTTTGAAACTTCTACAATATTTGGAGTTTTTCAATAATACTCTTTTTTTGGTAGCTGTTGAAAATCAGGTTGGTTAAATTAGATTTTAAAGCATAATTTAGCCATTAATTAGAAAATATTGCATAAATCAATTTCCATATACTGTTTAAAAAGTAGTTTAGTTCTTTTTTTTAAAATGCATAATATTACAT
>JAFRMD010000050.1 GCA_017430835.1 Methanosphaera sp. | reverse complement strand
GATTTGAAAATTCAGGAATTAACCAACACAATAACCGAACAGGAAGAAACAATACAAGAACAAAAACAACAAATCAATAACAAAAACACAACAATAACACAAAAACAAACAGAAATAACACAAAAACAACAACAAACACAAGCACTAAACAACACAGTAAAACAACTACAAGAAGAACTAAAAGACACCACTAACCAAATAAAAAAACAAAACAACACTAACAATAATCAGAACGGAACGAGAAATACTAAATCAGACCTTACAATCACAATCACACCCGACAAGAAAACACTCAAGGCAGGTCAGAAAGTAACACTTAACATTAAAATGACAGATAAAAAAACCAGTAAAGCAGTGACAAGTGCAGCACTCAATATAAAAATTGGATCTAAAACTGTTAAGGCAACTGTTAAAAATGGTGTTGCTAAAGTAACGTACACAGTTCCAAGAGGATGTGATGCACAGACAATTAAAGTATCAACCAGTTACTCCTCAGATAAATACAACAAACAAACAGCAAACACACTGTTTAAAGTAACTAAGACCACGCCAACACTCAAGAAAACCAGTATAACATACAAAAACAAGAAAACAACAATCAAGGCAACGATCAAGGATGCAACCAAGAAAATCTTAAACAAAAACGTTAAGGTAACAGTAAAAGTCGATGGAAAAGCAGTGCTAAAAAACAAAGTTATCAAGAATGGTAAAATAAGTTTATCATTTAAAAAAGCTCTTAAAAAGGGTAAACATAAACTTTTAATTACGAGTAGTGCTACTAAGGCATTTAATAGTGCTAAGTTAACTTGTACTTTGAAAGTTTAATTATTAATCTCCTCTTTTTTTATATTTTTTTCGGTAATGGCATAGATACTCTCAGTTATTTTTTCGTTTGTAGGCCTGTGTTTTATAAAAATTGCAAGTCTTTCTTATTGAAATATTTTAACACAAAAAATATTATATTTTTTAAAATCTTTTTCTTGACGATGAGGAAGTAATTATATCTTATTCGTGCTTTAATAATTTGCATAGTTAAGTGGAATTGTAGAAATAATAATAAATTATAATATTGTTATATGATATATTTACATTATAAGAAGGTTTTAGGAATGAATGATTATAAAATTATCAGAGAATCTCCATTTACGCCAGGTACTGTGGTTAATCCTAATGATTTTGTTGGTCGTGAGGAAATAATTGAAAATATTTTAAGATATGTGCCAACAGTTATTAATGGTAAGAATCGTAATTTTTATATTATTGGAACTCGAGGTATGGGTAACTCTTCATTATCATATTATCTTGCTGATTTATTGGAGAATAATTATTCTATTATTCCAATATGCATATCTAATGTAGGAATTAATGATTTGAATTCTTTAATTTATCATCTTGTTAAAGATTTGTTAAATAAGATTGGTAATAAAAATTGGGCAGAAAATATTGTTCGAGCATTTGGTGAAAATATTGAGCAAATAGGTTTTATGACTGCATCTTTAAATTCACTCCTAAAGGCAATTATTTGGAATCTTTAATTGATACATTTGACATATTTATTAAGGATGTAGCTTCAAATATTGGATCGAATAAAGGTATATTGATAGTTATTGATGACATAAATGGTCTATGTCAAACACCAGAATTTGCTAATTGGTTTAGGGGGATTATGCACAAATTAACATTTGAATATGATGGACAGATACCTATCATGTTTTTATTAACGAGTTATCCTGAAAATTTAATAAGATTGCAAAATCACAACGAATCATTTGGCAGGTTATTTTATCATTATGAAATTTCACCTTTATCAAATGCTGATGTTTCATTATTTTTTAAAGAAAAGTTTAGTCAAGCAAATATGACTTGTTCTGATGATATTATTGAGTTGATAGTTCGTTGTTCATATGGTATTCCATTGGTTATGCAGGAAATAGGGGATAATATCTATTGGTTATGTGATGATTCGCGTCATGTGAATTTAAACATAGCCCTAAATGGTATACGTAAAGCTTCTCAAATTATATATGATCGTTATTTGAATTCAATCATATCTGATGAAAATTACCTTAAACTTCTTCAAATAATTAGTGATAATGTTGATGTGACTGATTTGACAAGCTTTGATACTAACGATATCCTAAAAGAATTAAAAGAAGAAGAGTATGTTTTGTTAAACACTTTTGTCGATGAAGCATTAGAAAATGATATAATTACAAAAATTAGTCATTTTGAAGATAATAAATATAAATTTAACAATCCGTTATACATGGTATATATCAAATTGGAAAACCTTTTTAAAAATTAGATGTCGTGTGTTAATGAAGAAAAAGAAGTTTAATTGATTTCATGAATTATTTATTTTAGTTTTTTTATTGTGTTGCTTCTAATGTGTTGTAAATAGCAGGAATAAAATATTTATTTAAATTCCCTATATTCTTTTTTTCTTTCAATTATTCTAACTATTTCAACAGTTTGTTTCTTTTTATGTACATAGTAAATTATTCTATAATTCCCAGATTTCATACGTTTACATCGTGGACATTTAGATCCTTGTATAGTTATGTTTTCGGACAAATAGGGATTTTCTTCTATTTTTTGGATATCATTTAATAATGTTTTGTATTCTTGTAAATTTTTCTTTTTGTATTTTTTTAAGTCTCTTAAACTGGCTTTAGTATATTTGATGATATGATTCATAATATCCCTTTGCTTTCAAGTTCATCAAGTTTTTTGTCCAAATCTTCTGTATTTATGGTGTAAGTGTCAGCATAGTCTTCATTTTCTAGTTTATCAATCATTTTATTTATGTATTCTGCTTCTTTATCGGTTAAATATTCTTTTTCTGTGTATTGTTTTATCAGTGCATCATATATTATATCATTATATGATTTACTTTTTGGACAGATTTTTGTCAATAATTTATGTGTTTTTTCACTTACTTTGATTGATTTAGTTAGAACCATTATATAACACCTCTACTTTAAATTATATATTTGCTATAATATAATATCTTCTACCGAGTAGAATTTAATTAATAATTACTCATAATTATTGTAATAATTTATTTAAATCTTAACAAAAATAATAATTTTTGTTTTCAAAGTTCAATTAGATTTTATGTTAGAGGTTCTTGAAAAACATAAGAAACATAAGAATCATAAATTTTTTTTATGTTTTTTATGAAATATTTTATTGGAGATTATGACCATGAAAAATAATCCTTTTAGAAAACGAACAGGAATCTTACCTTCATATTTCACAGGTCGTGAAAACGAATTAAATGAACTTAAAGACATATATAATTCAACTAAAAGCGGAGTTCCGGGTCATTTAATATTGTATGGTCCAAAAGGAATTGGAAAAACATCGTTGTTATTGAAATTTCAAGAGGAGATTTCTGATTTTAATGATGTATACTCAGTTAGAATTCCATTAATAGAAGGAAGTTTTGAAGATATTTACTCATTAATAATAGAAAAATGTTCTGATACCTTAAATATTAATATTGGTCATTTTTGGGAGAAAATAAGTTCACTAGGTATTAATATTCCATTTATTGGTGGAGTATCAGTATCACGTGAAATTCCTAAAACCAGCCCTGCTGTCGCATTTGAAAAAATTTTAAATGTGATTTATGATGAGTTGGACTCTGATAATCCTGTTTTAATCTTATTGTTTGATGATCTTCAAAGGATTATGAATAATGATGAAACAATGAAGATATTAAGCATTCTACAGAATGCTCTTATAGAATTAAACTTAAAAGGAAAAAACATAATGTTTGTAGCTACTGGGTCAGAAGATATTTTCAACCGAATACAGGACAAACTTGACTCGGAGGTACTGATATTTGAACCTTATTTAATCGGACCATTATCTTACGATGAGGTCTGTGAAGCAATAAACATTCCGATTAAAGAACAAAATGTGACCTTTGAAGAAGATGTCTTAAAAGAAATATATGAACTGTCTAATGGAATTCCATATTACATGCAAATCTTATCTTACAGTTGCTTTGAAGAAACTAATGAGGATGATAAAGTAACTATGATTGAGTTTAAAAAAGCATCTGTGCATTCATTAAACATATTGGCTCAACGTGAATTTAAAGTATTATTCAGTAAATCCACTACAGAAGAGCGAAAGATACTATGTTTGATGGCTGAAAGTGATGAAACAATTCTATCCTATTCATATATTAAGAATAATGCCAATATAAACTCAGAACCTTCAGCATTGCTAAAAAATTTAATCAATAAAAACATGATAATTAAACCAGCAAGGGGGAAATATAAATTAAAAAACAATCTTTTCAAATTATACTTACAAAATCTACGAATAGATCAGGGTACTGGTTTAATTAACTAGGGTATTGTTTTATTATTGTTTTGTATTATTTTAAGGTGTGGTAAAAATCGTAAGTATTGGACATTTTTTAATACATTTTAAAAGAACAATCAACTGTTTTACTCATTAAACATGGTTAATTGCTAATTTTCAATCTCTTATAATTTAACAAGTAGAAAAAAAGATTATAGGGTGAAGACATGTTTAAAATATTTTTTCACATATGAATGCTATGTGGTCTTTTTCGTATGGTTCTAATTTTATTTCCTCTATGACTTTCAGTCCCCCTTCTTTTAGTTTTTTCTTTTCTTGTTTGAATATTTCATTTGGCTTCATTGTCACGTCAATGCTTCTTGCTTTTATCATGAGTATTCCTATACAATCCTTTTTTGCAAATAGTTTGAAGTTGTCCAGGAATAGTTTTGTTTGTGTTGCCTGTGCTACGTCGCTATAGATTATGTCTGTTTTTTCTAGGAGGTGTTGGTAGTTGTGTGGTCTTGTTGCGTCTTCGAGCAGAGGTATTAAATTTTCTCTTTTTTTACTTACTTCCAGGAAGTCTCTCATCATTGTTGGTGAAAATTCAATACAGTAAATTCTTCCATCAGTACATATATCTGAAATGTGTGAAGGAGTTGTTCCAGCGGATGCTCCCAAGTATAATACTTTTGAGTCTTTTTTAAATGGAAATGTATGAAGTCCTTTAATGATACTTGCAGCTAATTTTGATCTGCGTGGATTCCATAATCGCAACTCTTTGTCCTCATACTCCAATAACTTTTCCTGATAAACTTGAACACCAGGAGTCAAATTAACAGTAGCAATATTATTGTCAACCTGATAAACATTCTCTCCAATCTCGTTAACATGCATAAAACAACCCTCCTAGTAAGTATATTCTCCTTTACGTAATTTCTTCTTGTTACGTTTTTTCTTCTTGCCACGCTCTTTTTTAGCTTTCTTTTTACCCTTCTTGGCATCATCATTCTTTTTAGTTTTCTTACGTTCAGGGAAAGGATGTACTTTTTTTATCTGGTCAATTCTTTCATCAAGGCCAACTTTAAGATTTGGATCATAATCACTTCCAAAGGCATCTTTACGGGCAGCAATACTGATTTTGGAAGCCACAACTCTTGCAAGCTTTCCACGAACCCACCAATTGGAACCCCTGATACTTGGATGTTGGAATATGAGGCCATGCTTAGGAGGATTTTCACCAGTTTTAAGATGCCTGAAAATTGCTTTTTCCGCACCAATGATTTGAACAGTACTTGAAGGAAGTTTTGCCAAATTTTCAAGACCATTCATATGGGCAATAAGCTTTCCTGCAAGATTTGCACCAGCAACATCATAAAGGTTAGGAGCAGTTTCCTTAATCTTGGAATTAATATACTCTTCCAATTCATTCTTTGTCTGATACATCTGGTATACACTTGCAGCAAAGGCTTTGATAATTTCCAAATCACTTTCGCTAATGTCAACACTATAACTATCGGATAATGTAATATTGGTGTTTTCTAGAATGTTGCTTTTTATGATATTTTCACGACTGGTCTGTGTTGCAATAATCTTCGAGTATAATTCATGATTGTGTAAGTTATCAAGTTCAGGCAGATATGGAGTACACCATTCACGAAGTCTTTCAATAAGTTTACCCGTTGTTTCCTCAATTTCTTCCAATGAGTTGACAGTTTCAACAATCATCACATCATTGCTTTTAACCGATTGTCTGATTTTCTCCGAGGCAATTTCCTGATATGTACCGTTAAGAGTTTTTCTAATATCCACCTCAACAATAGAGGAAATCATTTCATCAAAGTGTTCCCTAATGTAATCTCCATGAGGGGTTGTTTTTTCTACCGTAATTTTTTCAAAACTATCTAAATCAGTGTATGAAGACTTGTTTTTAAGGGTTTCAATGATAATTTCATCAAATACTTCACCTAAAGATTCAATTAATTCAATTTCCTCTGGAATTAATTCTTTTTGTTGTATTTTAGGCAATATTTCTGTCTGTTTTTTATCAAAGAGACTGTAATCTATAATCTTTAAGTCTTCATCAGTAGCTATGAATCCAAAACTTGTAGTTGTAATAAAAGCTTTCATGTATATTATCTTTAATTTTTAAACTTTAAATTTTTTAACCTTGAAAAACAAAAATCTAATTATAATAAAATGAAATAATATTGGGGAATAATGGTATCATGTTAAAGAGTAACATTCTTGGAATGAAATTGGAAAACCCACTATTTCTGGCTGCAGGTATTCTTGGTACAACAGCAAGCAGTATGAGGATGGTGGCAGATGCAGGTGCAGGTGGAATCGTAACCAAGTCATTCAGCATTGAAGCAAATGATGGTTATGACAACCCCACCATAGTAAAAATAGAAGGGGGAGTAATAAACTCTGTAGGACTTGCTAGTCCAGGTGTTGAAGCAAAAAAGGAAGAACTTAAGGAACTGCAGGAAATGCGAGAAAAAACACCAGTAATAGCATCAATATATGGTGATAGTGAAGAAGTCTTCTGTGACGTTGCAGAACGAACAGGGGATTATGTTGATGCATTTGAATTGAATGTTTCATGTCCTCATGCAAAATGTGGTTTCGGATCAAATATTGGTGAAGACCCGGAAATGACATACAACATAGTAAGCAGCGTAAAGGATTCAATAAAGGACGTTCCAATAATAGTGAAATTAACACCAAACGTAACTGACATAACACTGATAGCAAAATCTGCAGAAGATGCAGGGGCCGATGCATTAACACTCATAAACAGTGTAGGACCTGGTCTAAGAATTGATTACAAAACGGCAAGACCAATACTTAACAACATCTTTGGTGGAATATCAGGGCCAATGATAAAACCGATAGCACTAAAATGCGTATACAAAACATATGAAGTAGTTGACATACCAATATTTGGTGTGGGCGGAATCAAGGACTATAAGGATGTTCTGGAATTCATGTATGCCGGTGCAAGCTTACTGCAGATAGGAACATCCATAATGTACTCAGGACCTGAAATATTTTCACAAATAAATGATGACTTAAGAAACTTCCTGGAAGAAAATGGATACAAAAATGTGAATGAAGTCATAGGATTATCACATGAATTATAGGTGGAGAGTGTTTTTATGATAAGCAATATTTATGATGATGAAGTACCGCAAGTGGTAACGATAAAAGAAACGGTAGTTGAAACACCAACAGTAAAAACCTTTGTGTTCCCCTTTGAAATAACTGACGACATACATCCTGGACAATTTGTTATGGTATGGGATTTTAACAATGAAAAACCAATGACAATATCAGTAATAGACAGGGAAAATAATTTGTTGGGGATTACTGTAAGAAAAGCCGGACCATTCACTAACAACTTCTATGATAATATTGATGTAGGTGACCAAATTGGAATAAGAGGACCATACGGTCATGGATATGAACTGTCCTCCTATAGGAAAGTATTGGCAGTAGGTGGTGGATCAGGTATTGCATCATTGGCACCGTTGTTGTCATTCTATGATAATGTGGAATTGATATCTGCAGCAAGTACAAAGGAAGAATTGGTCTTTGTGGACAGATTTGCTAATGATAATATAACTGTAATGGAATGTACAGATGATGGAAGCTGCGGATATAAGGGTTTTAGTACGCAACTTGCAGAAGAGTTATTGCAGGACGGAAATTATGATATCATTGTTGGTTGTGGACCTGAAATAATGTCGTATAAACTATTGGAATTAAGCCAAAAATATGATGTTGACTGCCAGTTAGCACTTGACCGTTACATGAAATGTGGACTTGGAATTTGTGGACAATGTTGTATAGATGATACAGGCTACAGAGTATGTGTGGAAGGACCAGTATTTGACAAGAAACAGTTAGAACAATTATCTGAGTTTGGAAAATATAGAAGAGACGCAGCAGGAAGTATTGTTGAATATTAACTGTTTTTTCTTTTTTTTATCTAAATTATTATTATAAGTTAGGTAGTTATAACTAAAAAATTAATAAGTTATAAGTTTTAATTTTAATAAAAAAAATTAAATTAGTCTAGTCTGGATAGTTCCACCAATAATCTCCTCAAAATCCAAACCCTTACTAAAAGCTAAATCAGTATTCACACGATAATTTTCGCTACGAGTAATATGCAAATCTTCTAGCTTAATAAATCTCCAAGGTTTACGAATAAACTTGGCACCAATATAAGGTGTAGCCCCAAAAATCTCAGAAAACTCCAATAAATTAGAAATCTTCTCATTATCAATATAAATATGGTCTTGTTTTGTAGATTTAACTTCAATAGCTAGATATAGCTTACCATTGCCTGCAAGAACATCAGGTAAAGGTCTTTTAGTAGCACCACCACTTGCAGGTGCGCGCATGGCAGCAAAACCTGCATCCCATAATTTATTAACTAAATCTCTTTCTTCTACAGAACCTTTCTTACTCATTTTAATTCCTTTACTAGTTGATAATAATATATTTAACAATTATTCTCTAATTAATTTTTAAATCCTTGACAGTTTAGTGGATTCTATAGAATTAGAGAATAAAAAACAAAAAAGTTAAAATTATTTTTTCCAACGTTTTAATTCTGGAATAAACTTATTTAACATTATAGTTACAGATTGTTCATCCATATCGGAGTTTTGAACAACTAATGGAATACAAAATTCAATCATTTCCTCCATTGTAAAATCTTGCAGGAACTTTCCATCAGCATAACAAAATTTACAGTAGTCTTCGCTTGTACTTCCATCTTCCTCAGTCCCATAAATGTCTTCAGTCATTGGCATTCCACATGATTGACAGTATTTTTGATCTTCCATTTTTTATCACCTATTACTATTTTATAAATTCAGTTATATTAACCTATTTTCATTTCATAATTCTGTATAACCTAATAAGTTATAACTAATATCTAAAAACTTATAACTTATCATACTAAAAAAATTAATATTTATTAATCATAATTTAAAACCAGTTCCAATAAACTGTGCAACATCACGACCCACATCATCACTAACATCAACATTAATAATAGATGTGGTTCTTCCATCTTTCCTACACGTTGCCTTTGCAATCAATTTATCTCCTTTTGGTGCACTAAGATAAAGGATGTTAACGTTTTGGGCAACAGTTAATGAATGAATATTATTGGATAAAACAGCAAAAGCAAAATCAGCAAGGGTAAATATTACTCCACCCATCACACCACCATAGGCATTTCTATGTTCATCCTTCAATAATAAACTACAAATACAATAATCTTCTTCTAATTCCTCAAGCACTGCACCAGCATTGCCTGCAAATTTGTCCTGTTTAAAAAATTCTCTTGCTTCATCAATTGAGTTAAAAGTAGCCATAAATATCACAAATATTTAAAATTCTAATAATTACTTATATAATTCAACCAGTTTATATTTTTCCAACATTAG
>JAFRMD010000049.1 GCA_017430835.1 Methanosphaera sp. | reverse complement strand
GTAAAAGATAAGAATAACTTATTAAGTTTCAATACATGGAGTGGAAGTGATTATTCAAAAACTGCAAATTATATTAACAAATCAGACTCAGTTTCAATATCTTCCTCTGCCTTGAATCATTATATTGGTGAAAGAAGTTTTCTAGTAAATATTGGAAGTGCAACAGGATATCAGTTTATTGATTTGGAAACTATTTTAGAATGTAGTCAAGGGGATAAATTCACTTTATCTGCAAGAATATTATCCTTGATGTCATGTTATTTAACAATTATGGAAATAAGAGCATCTCCTTATGCTCAGGAAGGTATTAGTGTAATCATTCAACCAAGTGATTCATTCCAAGAGTATAATATTTCTCATACGTTATCCTTAACAGGGGATTTATATGTTGGTGTAAGAATCGCAAGTAGTTCTACTAGTGGAGTTATTTATATTGATGATATTAAATTAATCAAAGAAGAATAATCTGTAAAAGATAAAGATAATAAATATAATTTCGAGTTAGCATTTGGAGGGGATTATGGTGATCCTTCTACATCAAACCAAATATTAATAAATATGCAATTTCCTCCAACAATCACCTCATCATCAGAATGGCATAAAAATGGAGCAAAATCCATAAAACTAACATGTGAACATACAAATTCTTTTTGTAGATTCAAATATCAGTTAAACCCCGAAGATATAGGTAAAAGATTAACTATTGGATTATCCGTATATTCTACACATGCAGGAAGTGTATTCTTTAATGCTTTTAATAGTAGCAATACTGTTTTAATGAATCGGAGCATAACTTATTCAAAGGATAATGGTGCTGATATATTATTTAGTGAGATTACTATTGTAGAGGGATGGTCTTGGATTGCTTTAACTATTAATTTTAGTCAAAGTAGTGATGCAATAAGATACATTGATAATTGTTTATTATACATTCAGTAAAAGATAAAGATTTAACTTATTTATTCTACGACATTGGAGTGACTTCAAACCATAACATTAATTGGAGTAATCCCTCTTCAATGTCAGTAACAACTGATAGTACTGGAACTCTTATTACTAATTCCACAAATAATAACAATTATTTTTTTGTCATATCACAGAATAAACAGTTTAATCCTCCATTCATAATTGAATTTGATATTGTTAATTATACTGGTAACTGTATTATCCGTGTTGGAGGAAATAACAGTGCGGACAGATATTTCTCTGCATTAACTATAACTGGAGATAATCATGTTAAAATTGAAGTAAATAATAATAAGATTGTTTATAAAGTAGACGGGGTTATTAGTTACACTAATAATAATTTTACTGGAGGAACATCTTATATCTCATTTATTGTTAATAATGGAAGTTTAAAATATCATAATTTCCAAATTTACACTTCTTAGAACTTTTGTAAAAGATAAAACTTTAACTTATACTTTTTATGATATTGGAACATCTACAAATTATGCTCCCTGGACTAATTCGGATTTTACTGATGGTAAGCTCAATCGTGGAAACGATTATACGATTCTAACTCCACAAGATAGTTTCGATGAACAGGATAAAATTATATCAATGAATGTTTGTATAGAATTTGATGTGAATACTTCATTTACTGCCAATAATTCTATTTTTAGATTTAGAAAGAATAGATGGGCTAGTATTAATGCAGATTTTGATTCAAATGGATTAAGTATGTCTACTGATGTATGGCATCATATAAAATTTGTTGCTACATCAAGTAAGATTACTCCATTTGTAGATGGAGTTGAAAAGCAATATAAAACTCCAAACGATACATTTGATACATTTATGATTGCTTTAAATAATGGTTCAATTTCAAATATGAAATATAAAAATTTTATAGTGTATGAAATTCAGTAAAAGATAAAAACTTAACATATCTATTCTATGATATAGGAACAAACACTAATTATGGAACTTGGATTGATTCTGATTATAATGGGCAAATACAAAGAGGAGACGATTATACTACTTTAATACCAGTAGATGAGTGGGATGTAAGGGATATTAATTTACCAAATGTCGATATGTGCATAGAATTTGATATTAATTATGATTGGATTTATAAATCAGTTTTTGTGAGATTTTTGTCTGAAAATAATCCTGCAAGGTATCTTGGGCAAGACCAGTTAGGGATAACTGATGGACAATGGCATAATGTTAAAATAACTCGTGTTGGTGATGTTTTGAATATTGTTACTGATGGAGAATCATTACCAACAAATTATCTTATAATTAATAATATTGATTGTTTTCGTTTAGTTTTAAAAGCAACTGATTGTGTAAGTTTAAAGTATAAAAATTTGGTAATATATTCAATTTCGTAAAAGATAAGAATATCAATTACCTATTTTATGATATTAGTGGAACTCCTAACAAATGGTTATGGGGTACTGTAAATCATGGAAACGCTACACTTACTCAAAATAATGGTTTAAAATTAACTGGAGATACAACAAACCATTATATTTATCCTAATGTTACTTTTAATAGTGGAACTTGTATTGAATTTGATATAGTTGATTATCAAGTAACATCCCTTGATGATGACATACACTTCCATATTTATGGTAGTGGGGGAGGTTTGGGTTATCGTAGTCTAAATCAGTTATCTGCCCAAGTAGGAAGCCATATTAAGATAACTTACATTGGAAATACTTTTATATGGTATACTGATGGCGTTCAAAGACATAGTGGAACTGGAACTGTATCTAAAATCGTATTTAGGATAAATTCAGCAAACACTTCCACAATCACAATTAAGAATGTTCTCATGTATGAACTTCAGTAAAAGATAAGAATATCACTTATTTAGCTTATGATATAGGAGTTGTATCTAACTATAATAATAGTTTATGGAGTATTGCTCGTGGAAATCTTAATCGAGGAAATGATTGTACTTCTATTGAAATTACAAGCGGACAATCAAATACTATGGTTTATTTCAATTTAACTGAAAAAACAAGTTTTTGTATTGAATTAGATTGTATTTTTGATTGTACACAAGGAAGTTCTTCTGATGAGATACATTTCAGAGATAATAATTGGGTTATTCAAAATGGAAGTGTTAAATGTTTTAATTATCCAAAAGATACATGGACTCATATTAAAATTGAAAGAAGTAATGGCCAAGTTAAAATATGGGTAAATGGTACTGCTCAAACTCCTACGAATGCAACAAATGTTGATATGTTCTGTATTCAATTAGCACCTGATGACAATTATTTCAAATTCAAGAATTTAATAATGTATAAACTTCAGTAAAAGATAAAGAATGTTATCAAATAGATTTTGGAGTAACCGCAAATCATAACACTTCAATAATTAAAAGCTCTAATTTAAATATAAATGTTCTCAATGAATATACAACATTATCAAATATTAACTCATCCAGTATACAATATTTTTATATTAATGATTATCTAACAAGCGAAGATGCAAGTATAGATTGGGTTGCTCCCTTCACATTAACATTTGATTTAATTAGTTATACAGGAGATTGTGAGTTATATATGGGTGATAACAATTATCCTGAGGCATATAATAAATTTTTGTCTAGTTTGGGGATTATATCTAATTCTAAAGTTAAATTAACTTATGATGGTTCAAAAGTTATAATATTTAATAATGATATTGAAGTGGATAGGGTTAGTAAGGATTATAGTAATTTTCGTGTAGGTTTTCGGTTTCCAATGGGCAGTAATTTAAGTTATAAATTATTAACAGTTTATAAAAAGATAATATAAATTTGTAAAAGATAAAAATGTTAATTATCTATTTTATGATTTTGCAACAACCCAAAATAATTCTAAATGGGATAATTATGGAGTAACTGCATCTTATTCATCTGATAATGGAACAACCTTATCACAAGATACAGATTATCGTTATCAAGCAAAATATGATATTACCGAAGATATTATCATTGATTTTGAAGTTAAAATACCTTCAACAAGCACAAGCAATCCTAATCTGTATGTTAAAGGTATGGCACCTTATTTCGTAGCAAATCCTTTTACAAGAGATGTTTGGCATCGTGTACTTATCACTTGCAGTAATGGAGCATATACAATGTATAAAGATACTATTAGCGAACAAACAAAGGTTGTTAATGGGAATTATACAGTAGCAAATAAGATTTTCCAATTCAGAGTAACTAATAGCGAATTAAGTTTTAAAAATTTCGTAATATATGAAATTCAGTAAAATGATGCGGATATATCGTTTTAATGGTTAACTAATTTCTAAACTCCAATCATCCGTGTAATAATAATTTCCTGGATTTTGAGGTGCCAAAGGTTGAAAATCGATTCCTATCCATAAATAAACAGTATCCATTGGAACAGTATATGTGACATTAAAATAATTAGTGCTGTTTGAGGGAATTGAAGTTTTATGACTAGAAAAGTCTGATCCATTAAAAGCGTATATGACTAAATATAATCCATAATCTGTTTTCACGTTTGCTGTGAATTTAATTGTTTCCCCAAGTATTTCAGAAACATCATTAATTTTAACTCTGAGATAGTGGGAACCTGCAGTGGAACTAATTATTGATTTGATACTTTTATTTCCATTTGCAGAATATTCTGAAGATACACTATAAGATATTCCTGGTGACACATTTTGGTTAAGTTCTGTAGGCGTTCCGTAGTCTCCACCAGTCCATAATTCATAGGAAAATAAATTCCGTTTCTCTTTTACTGAGCAGTAATCCAAATGTCATCAATGTAAAATGCAGAATTTGTATTATTGGTATTATTTGCAAAATTAAATTGGATTTCTGCTATGTTTTCAAGACTTGTTGAAGTTATTGTTATTGTTTGAATATCGTCGG
>JAFRMD010000005.1 GCA_017430835.1 Methanosphaera sp. | reverse complement strand
TTTTTTTTAGTTGTATGTTGTGTTTTTGTTGATTGGTGTGTTTTGTTTTAGTACTATTCTGTGTGTCCATCTTATTTGTTGTTCTTTTATTCTTCGTTTTAATCCGTTTAATGTTCTGAATATTCTTTTTTGGCTTCGTGGTAATGTTGTTCTGTAGTAATTTTCTACCGTGTTGTTTGTTGCAGGTATTTCTGGATCTATTATGTGGTTTAGGATTATGTCGATGTCTGCTTCGATTTTGTCTAGGAATTTTGCTATGATTGGATTGAGATGTTCTTTTTGGTTATGTATTGTGTTATATCTTCTTTTGGCTTGTTTTATTGTTTTTGATTCCCATATATTCTGTATTCTTGTTTTATCATAGTCTATGTCATCTAATTCTTTTTCTATTTGTTTTATTTCTTTTTTTGCTTCTTTGTTTTCATCGTATAATTGTTTTATTTTTGCATGTTGTTTTCTGGTTTTCTTGTCTTTTTTAGGTATTGGTCCGTGATATTTCTTTTTATTTACTTTTATGTTTTTTATTTTTGTTTCGTTTTTTGTTATTTGTGTGTTTAGTGTTTTTATTCTCCTATTTAAGTGGTTTATGTGTTTTTGTAGTGGTGTTGTGAGGTTTTGCATTATGTGGAAGAAGCATCTGTGTTGTATTGCTCCTATTGCTTCGATTATTGTTTTATATCCTTGGCGTCCGTCTGTTACGATGCATTTTAATGGTTGATTTTCTAGTTTGGTTTTTAAGAAGTTTTCTATTGTTTTATCATTGAAATCCTCTTCACTTACTATTTCATCGCCCATGATTAATTTATTTTTATAATCAATTATTGTCAATCGTAAATAGAGTTTTTTATTGATGAATATATATTGTTCGTCGTAACAGTATACTCCTGATGGTGTAATGTTTAATTGTTCGATTTTTTGGAATTGTAAATTTTCCAGATAGTCAAAAAATACATCAGAATATCTTTCATGATATTTATATAATGTTGATCTGTGGGGATATGCTCCTGTTTGATTGGCTATTTCTTCTGCTTTCTTTTGATAGGATTCCGGATTAACCAGATTAATAGTAATGCTTTTATCCTTTATTGAATCAGTATATGTGTGTTTTTCTTCTTTAAAAGATTCAGTTGAACACATGCAACTACTATCTTCACAGTTTTTATGCCCATATTTTTGTAATTTTAAAGAATCAGTTTTATTAATGTCTACAGATTTAGTACCATTACGTGTCATAGGTTTATTACAATCAGGACAAATAGGAGCTTCTTTTTTAACAATACGTAAAGATAAACCATATTTTCTACATAGTACCAAAAGAGCTTCAATAGTTTCATAGTCTGCACCTTCTTCCAATTCAACATCACCAGATTTACCGCAAATATTAAATGGAAGTTCCGACTTATTATTATTTGTGGAGTTTTTATTTAGTGTCATAATAATATATATTACTCCACACACTATTTAACCTTAATTATAAGCTTATTTTAACTAATACAATTTTAAACAAGATTGGTTTTCATATTTAACTTGATATATATCGAATTATTGATAACTAGTCCCCTAAACTCATTCTTATTTAATTTAACCAATTCCATGAATAATTAGATAAAAGTATATACAAAACTATTAAAATAAGAAACTACAAATGTAATATTATGCATTTTAAAAAAAAGAACTAAACTACTTTTTAAACAGTATATGGAAATTGATTTATGCAATATTTTCTAATTAATGGCTAAATTATGCTTTAAAATCTAATTTAACCAACCTGATTTTCAACAGCTAC
>JAFRMD010000048.1 GCA_017430835.1 Methanosphaera sp. | reverse complement strand
CCACGAAGCCAAAAAAGAATATTCAGAACATTAAACGGATTAAAACGAAGAATAAAAGAACAACAAATAAGATGGACACACAGAATAGTACTAAAACAAAACACACCAATCAACAAAAACACAACATACAACTAAAAAAAACCAACCCCAGAATCAACAGCAACTTAATAATATGTAGTTTATTATATAAATACTTTTTAAGAAAAATAATTAAAAAATACGATGGAAATGTTGGTTAAATAAATGAAAAAAAGACAATAAGAGAATATTGAAAAAATTTTTAAAAAAAAAGCAGTTATAACGTTAAATTAACAAAATAAGTTTTATAAATATTCAATACAAAAAATTAAGATTAATGGATAAATAATATGCAAATCTGTGGGTTGTGAGAATTTTGGTCACTTCTCCATCAGTACATGGTTTTAGTTCGCCGGTATAATATTTTAACAGTTCCGTTATGTCATCAGGTATGTTCCACATCTTTTGATAGTTGTCAATCCACCTTTTATCGACTTGATTAAATCCTCTATAGCTGCTTAGTGATTTGACCTGTATATTATGGGTGTCGGTATGTTCGGTATCTGTTCTTGATATCTTAACTTGTATATCTGTTTTATTGTTTCTTATCGTATTGCTTTTTACTGATACAATCTCACTTAGTTTGTAACCCATTATTTTTAACCATTGTTTGGAGTCTTCATCTTCTTTCCAGTTATTGAATTTATTCACGATATCCTTTTCACTTTGAAAACCGCTTTTTGCAATTTCAGAACCACTCTGTTTAACCATTGTAAATACTTCCATCTTTTATTAGCTCTCTAATTATAAACTGTAATATGTCAATTATGATACTGTTACCAAATTGCTTATGTGCCTGTGCTATGGATGGATTGATTTCATAATCATCTGGAAATCCCATCAAACGGGCAGTTTCACGTGGATGTAACTTTCTTACATTATTGTTAATATAATATAATCCTGTTTTTGAACCATTTCCTCCACCGGTTGCTGATAAGGTTATTGCATGACCTTTATCTGAATATATTCTATCTCCCTGGCCGCCCTTATTCACGGTACCTACACGGATAGGTTTATTACTGCGAGAATTGTTTATTTTACTGGTATCCAGTTTGTATTTCTTATTCAACACGAATTCATTCATGTTCCCTTTTAGCAGGATGTCTTCAAGGGCCACATCTTCATTTGTCGGATCGGGAAACTTAAAGTTCTGATTATCTATATCCTCTCTGATACATATGATGTATATGCGTTTTCTGCTTTGAGCGATACCATATTCACTGGCATTTATGACTTTGTAATATATATTATATCCTAATCTTTCCAGGTTTTCCTTAATTGTTATGAATGTTTTGCCGTGGTCATGTCTTTCCAGGTTACTTACATTCTCTAAAAATATAATCTTTGGTTTGTGATGGTTTGCTATTCTTATAATTTCAAAAAACAAGGTTCCTCTAATGTCTTCAAAACCTAATTGTTTTCCGGAGATGCTGAATGCCTGACATGGAAAACCTGCACATAATATGTCATGTTTGGGGATATCTTCCTCATTGATGTTGCGGATATCTCCATGGGAGTGTGTGTTGAAATTCGTATCATATGTTTCACATGCATATTTATCTTTGTCTATACTGTATACACATTTTGCCCCAAATGATTCAAATGCTATTCTGAACGCTCCTATTCCTGAGAATAAGTCTATGAATCGCATATCTTTCAGCAGTTCTTTTTCATTTTCACTTAAGTTTATCATTTTTTACTTCAAACCCTTTGGTGCTTATTTTAATTATATTTTATGAATTATTATTTATATATTATTTGATTAAGTAAATTATTTCTTCTGATATAGTATTTTTGAGTATGTCTCTATTTTTTCATGTTCTATTTTTTTAATCTACTTTGAGACCGTGCAACAATTGTGATTTGAGAGTATGTTCTATTCCTACTCCAAGCCGAGTTGGTGTCTCTTATTAGATTATTATAATTAGTTTATATTTTATATTTTTTTATATTTTATATTTCTATTTGATTTTCATTTTCT
>JAFRMD010000047.1 GCA_017430835.1 Methanosphaera sp. | reverse complement strand
TTTACTGAGTTTGAGTGTTAGTTTTGTTTTGATTTTTGGCAGTACTTTCATCTTGGTACTGGTGCTTGTTTTGTAGTAGTTTGTGGTTTCAGCGTAACTGGCTGTTACTTTGATATTGCCTGTCTTGGTTGTTTTATAGGTTTTTGTTGCAATACCTTTAGCATTTGTTTTTATGGTATAACTTTGTGTTCCGAATTTTATTTTTATTTTCTGGTTTTTAAGAACATTGTTTTCATCATCTTTTAGTGTAATTGTTGCTTTTACTTTGCTGGCCTTGTATGCTTTGGTATTGTTTAGTTTTATTGTTAGTTTTGTATCAGCTTTGTCTTTGAATCTGTTGTTTGTTATTTCAATCCAGCCTTCAGAGTATATTGTTGAACTATACTTTGATTTTTCAGCATTTGTATTGTCAGATATTTTTGGGTTGTTTACGTCTACAATTTTTATTGCGTTTCCAGTTGTATTTGCTAGATTTTTTGTGAATATGTTGTTGGATATTAATTTATTTCCGTTATCGGTACTTAGTATGAAGATGGCTCCTCCGTTTTCTTTTGCTTGGTTATTTTTGAATTGTGAGTTTGTTATATTTAAGGAGTATCCCCAATTATAAATTGCTCCGCCACGGTCTGCTTTATTGTTTTCAAATTCACAGTTATAAACATCAAGAGTACTGTAATCTCCGTTTAAAATTGCTCCACCTGTGTTTGCAGTGTTATTTATGAATTTGGAATTAATAATTATCGAATATCCTTTTTGAGTATTTATTGCTCCTCCATGCTCTGAGGTATTGTTTATGAAATATGAATTATATATAATGCTTGTTCCATAGTTTTCTATGGAAGTTTCTTTATTGTTTATAAATTTTACATTGTGGGTAGTTAGGTTTCCACTATTTAATATTGGAAGATTGAAGTTTTTTAGAGTAATATTGTTTAGTGTCAATGAATAGTCAGAACTTATCTGTAAAAAGTCTTTATTATTTCCCTTGATGGTTATGCTATTCCCGTTAATAACTACATTTTTACAAACGGGGGTTATGTATTTTTCTGTTTTTTCATCCCTATATTCTCCAATTCTAATACATTCTTCATAATCATTGGATTTTACATTATAATCTCCCTTATTTAAATTAATGGTATATTTTTCATAGTTTACATGTTTTAGTTCATCTAATTTATTAGCTAACTGCTTAAAATTAGAAACACTTGTAGTATAAGATGATGTTTTCTTTGTCTGATTAACTTTATTGTTCTCTATTTTCTTTTTTGTTACATTATTGTTGGTAACTTTTTTAGCAGGTTCTTTCAAAGTCTTAGTAGTAGCAGTTTTAACACTAGTTATTGTTGTATCTTTTACTATTTTAGTGTCTTTGGTTGTACTTGTTTTATTGGTTGTTGCTGCACTAGCCAAGCCCACAAGTAGTATGGTGATTGCTACTAGTAATAGAACCTTTCTTATATGATTGCTTTTCATACTTTCTTTTCACCTTCCATATCATGAGTGTTTTATTAACAGTTGTATTTTAATATGTTATTAGTATTTATCAGAAGATTTAATTAAACATTATTATATTTTTTTTTATGAATGATGTTCTTTGATGAATCACGGTATAATAATAGTATCATTTTTTAATTATTTGTTGTGGAAACTTTTTTTGAGAAGGAGATGTGTGGAATATGACGTTTACTAATTTTTTAAGAAAAAGTTTAAATTTGAATAGTTAAATTGGTAAAATCGACAATATTCTAAAATGTGGAAAAATAGGTATTTAGTGGGATGAAATTATAACTTTCTTTGTTGTACATTAATAAATTGAGGAATTTTTTTCTATTTTGTCCTTCGTTATAGTTTGGTTTAACGAAGTAAATTCAACAAATTAATCTCAAATAAAATATTAAAAAAAGTACATTATTTTAAAGAGATCTTCTTACTGAACTCCCATTTTTGAAAATAGATTAAGTACAATCACACCACTGATTATTAGTAAAAAACCAATGATTGCCGGCCAATCCGGAGTTTGTTTAAAAGCGATAATAGCAACTGTTGTTACCAGTACAATACCTAATGCTGACCAAATTGCATAAGCTACACCTACTGGCACGGTCTTTAAACAAAGACTAAGACAATATATTGATGATAAATATAATATTAATGATGCAATTGTTGGTAAAAGTTTATTGAATCCATCAGAAAGATTCAATAATGATGTTGCACCAGTTTCAAATAGTATTGCTAATAGTAGATAAATATAACTATTCATTTTAATATAACCTCAACAAAATCTTTTCAATGCTTTTATAACTTTTTTTTATGATCCGGTATATGTAGTGTCAATTCATATTTTTAATTTTAGTACTAATAGTATTTATTGGAATATTTTAACTTTTCCTATGTAAAATAGTTTTCAACTTCAGTCTATTTTTACATAAATATGATGAATTATTAATTACTATTAATCGGTTGATGATTAATGTACATGGGGTTTGATGATTAATTTTTAAAACACTTGTAAATATGATATTTTAAGAATTTGAAGCTTAAATTAAAAATTGATAATATAGTTTGGTTGATGATTACGGTTGATGATTATAATCTAGGGAAGTAAAATTATGTTATGGACTTGGAAAAAGATCTTCATAATAAAATTATTTAATCAGTAAAAACAAAAATCAAATCATGAACATAAAGGAATTATTTATTGAAAGCATAACAGACAACAAGAAACTGATAATTGGATTGTATGCTTTGTTTATAATAGTTTTTGTTGTATCTTGGATTATTAGTACTCCCAAAGTGCAGGTGGCCACAAGCAATATAACAACCTTCGGCAGTCCAGGATTTGAAACTACGGCACTTGAACTATTCATTCAGAATGAATTGTCAGGCATTGTAACATACTTTGCATCAATATTCTTTGGACTTTTAGCAATTTTAATGGTGATTTACAATGCCGTTAATCTGGCATTAATTGGAGCAATGTTTGCCAGTGTCATGCCGAATGGTGGCGTATTATATATATTATACCTGATTCCTCATGGAATATTTGAGATAACGGGAATGATTCTTCAATCTGCAGCTGGAATACTGTTGTTTCTCTTCATATGGAGATTTATAAAGGCCTATAGGAGCCATGATACTAACAGTGCATCACTTGCATTTGAAGAGACTAAAAAATTATTGATTCAAAGTATAAT
>JAFRMD010000046.1 GCA_017430835.1 Methanosphaera sp. | reverse complement strand
TATCTAAATTTATACTAGGTTTCATTCTAATCACAATATAATATATGTAAATCATAGTATTTATAATTTAGGGTTAAAATTGACCCTATTTTTATAAATTAGTACTTAATTTTTTGTACCTTATTAAATGACAACATATATGTGTTGTAATTTGTAAAAATAAGCTTAATGAGTACTCATTTTAAAACTATTTTTCGAGTACCCTATAAATTATATTTAAGAATTTAATAGTTCATAGTAGTTGACTATAAAAAAAGATTGTTTATGAAAAACTTTTATTAAAATATTTTTACAACTTCTTTTTTTAAAACTTAGATATAGAAAGATTGACATTTAAACAATAATTAATATAATTATCCATAACAATTTACATCTTTTTAAGTATAATAATTATATGATTAAAAATTTTAGTATTATAATATTAAATACTAAAATAATAAACTATAGAATCAATTATATTATTTTTATCTAATAATTTTAGTAAATAAAGTTTAGTCATATACATCTAATTATATATAATTGAATATTTTTACTATTTTTTATTTTGGGTTTAAAAAAATAGGTTTGGGAGGTTAAGATTTAAATATTATCTTTCTATTAATTAGTAATTTAGTCTTATATTAATGTCTTTAGAGTAATTTTTCATAATTTTGTTCTTTAAATTCATTTGTTTTGGGATTGTATGAACTTTTATATCCTTTTTTTGAATCGATATGTTGAACACCATTCGAGTCGGTATATTCTTTTATGTAATCACCGTATTGTGCGGACCACTTGTATCCATTGTTTTTATTTGAATTGGCTTTTGATGTGGAGGATTTTGTTGTGGTTGATTTTTTAGTGGATGTGGTTGTTTGATTATTAATGGTGTTGTCTGGATTTGTCAGTATTAATCCGTTGGAGTCCATGTCATATTCTTGGGTATCCTTGTTTATTTTAGGTTTTTCTATTGTTTCAAGTATGTGTTCTATCGTGTTTAGGTCTTTGCCTGTTAGGAGTATCATGCATGAGTTGTTTGTGTCTGCTTCGTAGTATGTGTATGTTCCACTTTTGTTAAATAGGGTAATGTTTTTGTATGTGGTGTTTGTACCCATGTTTTCTCCCAGTTGTGTTCTCATTTCATTTGAAGCCTTTGTTGTTCCATTTGTATCGTTTGTGTCTTTATAGGCCCATGTTTTTATGGTTATATTGTTTTGGTTATCAGTGTATGTGTTATAGTTTACTGTATTGTTCTGTACTTCTTTGTTGCTGTTTGGTACTTCAAGTGTGTATCCGCTCATTTGAATCTCTTTATATTGTGGTGTTAAAGCAAGATAACATATTGTACTGGCGATAATAGTTATTATAATTATTATTATGCCTATTTGGATGTTTTTTCTCATATTTTTCCTCCTAAAATAGTTATGCTGGGATTAAATATATGATTATTTATAATAATATTTTTCTTGATTAACATTATAAATAGTTTATAATCATAAACTTGGATTGTCTTTTTCATATTAATTTTCAAGTGGTTTTGTTGATTCATCTCTAAGTTTTGAGGATTATTGTAATCTTTTTTAATTTTCAAAACATTCAATGTAGAAATATTATTTTGTGAGTTTTTAATGAATGAATAATTGCACATTATTATTCTGAAAAATCTTATATGCCCTATTTGATAAATATCCTATTAAGGTGATAGAGATGAAATATTACTTATTCAACGGAAGTCCCAGAAGCAACAGAAATACTGTAAAAATGTTAGAAAGTGCAAAAAAGGGTATAATTGATAAATTTAAAGAATTAAGACCTGATGAAGACTGTGACGTTAAGTTAATTGATCTATTTAAGTTAAATTATAAGGGTTGTATGTCATGCTTTAACTGTAAACTAATTGACGGTCCATTCTATGGTAAATGTCCCATAAATGATGATTTGAAAGACTTACTGGAAGATGTATGGGACTGTGATGGATTAATTATTGGAAGTCCAATTTACTTTGGAGAATTAACAGGTCAGACAAGAAACCTGTTGGAAAGACTAATATTTCCAAAATTAGTATATGGTGGTGAAAGCTTATCAACCAATAGAATGCCAACCGCATTATTTTTAACAATGAATGTAAATGAAGAACTATTTAATCAACTATATACTCCAATGTTGGAAAATACTAAAGTCATGATGAATATTGCCTTTAAAGAACCAGTCGTGCTACAAGCATAT
>JAFRMD010000045.1 GCA_017430835.1 Methanosphaera sp. | reverse complement strand
TTTTAATTTATTTACAATACGATGATATTTTTATCTGTATTATTTTTTGTTATTTTTAATTTTTAAAGAATTTAAAACTAGTTAATGGATAAATATGATTTTTAGTATATATTTTCATGAATCATACTTAATTGGAAAAATATTTTGTTATTGCTGTTTAATCTAAAAAGAGTATGGAGGTTAAAAATTAATATTATAGTGCAATAGGCCCATTACTTGGGTCTGATCCATATAAAATATCACATATTTCATATAGTTGGTCAATTCCTCTAACTTCATGGGCTTGTAATGGAATCTCTGCAATAATTTGTCCATCAAATGATTCTCGAATTGTTTGTAAACGTTTTTCTTGAATTGCTCTACGGGATTTACAGAATTCACAATGATTATTGTCAGGCTGTATTTTATTTACAATAATACCATCGTTAGTCATATTGCATTTTTCTAAAGCATCCATTGCACGATTTGATTCAATGATTGACATTTCTTCTGGAATTAGAACGGTTTTAAATGTTGTTCTGTTAGGATCTGTTAAAATAGCCCTAGCTTTAATGATTTGTTCTTTAGTTCTATTTAATTCTTCCATACCTTGTTCTTCTTCTTCATCAGAACCCATAAATGGCAATATGTTTTTAAGTTTACTCGCCATTTGACCCAATTGCTGTTTGGTTGAAATTAATTTTCCAACCCAAGAATCCATCATTTCGGGGAATGACATTAATCTTAATGTGTGTCCAGTAGGTGCAGTATCGAATATTACTACATCATATTCATCGCTCGTCATATATTCCATAAATTTTTCAAATGCAGCAACTTCATCAATACCTGGTGAAGAACTCATGACATCTAATTGATCAGAAAACATTCCCAATGCATCATTATATTTTTGTTGTTGTTCCATTTTATCTTTATATTCTTCCATTGCCCGATCTGGATCGATTTCAATAGCTTCTAAGTTTTGGGTGATGGGTGTTGGAACGTGTTTAATGATTCTGTCAAATGAGTCACCTAATGAATGTGCAGGATCTGTTGAGATAATCAAGGTTTTTTTATTCATTCTTGCACACCATAATGCAGTAGCTGCTGATACAGTAGTTTTTCCAACTCCTCCTTTTCCTCCTATGAAAATAAATGTTGTACTTTTTTTATGAAATTTAACTAAATCAGTAAATGCCATTTTTGACCTCCAAATAATTGTAATCTTAGGTTAATGATTTTTTGCTATTTTTAATAAATTTATATTTATCAATATTTTTTAATAAACTTTTGTTAGTTTAATTATATGATTATTCACTAATTATATTATCGATTAAAGTAATAAATAACATTAGAAGTTATTAGGATAAGATATCATGATAAATTTACCTAATTTTGATGCAAACAAATTTATTGATAAAGCATGTAATTTCATAAAAGAAACAGTACAAAATGCTCATTGTAATGGAGTTGTTCTGGGATTAAGTGGTGGAATAGACTCTGCAGTTGTTGCATTTTTGTCAGTAAAAGCTTTAGGAAAAGAAAATGTTAAGGGATTCATACTTCCATCAAAAACAACATCAAAACAAGATTTAGATGATGCAAATGTTGTTGCTAAACAATTGGGGATAGAAACCAAAACAATATCCATAGAAGATTTTCATGTAAATTTCATTAATTTATGTAACCCAAACAATCTGGAAAATAAATATTCAACACTCGCATCAGCAAACATTAAACCAAGAATAAGAATGAGCATATTGTATTATTATGCAACAATAAATAATTCACTGGTAATAGGAACAGGAAACAAAACAGAAATAAGCGTAGGATACTTCACCAAATACGGTGATGGTGGGGTAGATTTATTACCAATTGGAGATTTATATAAAGAAGAAGTAAAGCAAGTTGCAAAACAATTGGAAGTACCTATAGAAATAATAGAAAAAGCTCCATCTGCAGGATTATTGCCAGAACAAGCAGATGAAAAGGAATTGGGCATGACATACCCAATCCTTGATAGGTTACTATATCTCTATTTGGAAGAAGGATTGAATGTCCAACAAATAGCACAAAAACTTGAAATAAGTCCTCAAGAAGTTGAACGCATAATCAATTTATATCAAAATTCTGAACATAAAAGGCATACGGCACCAATTCTTCAAAAATGATTGAAACACAAATCTTCATCTCCACTTTTTTACTAATTACTTATTCTTTTTAATTCAAAAAAAAAGCTTAAATTAAAATATTGTAACAGATATAAATATTATCATTATAAACAATTAAAATTATTATTTTCACGTTTATTATTACAACAGATAACGGAGTTTAATTCTATGGTATCAGAATTAGAAAAGAAATGGCAAAATAAATGGCAAGAAGAGAAATTATTTGAATCAAACCCTGATGATAGGAAAAAAATGTATGTGACAGTCGCATTTCCTTATCCTAGTGGGGCAATGCATGTAGGTCATGGACGAACTTACACAGTACCTGATGTATATGCAAGATTTAAAAGAATGCAGGGATACAATGTTCTATTCCCAATGGCATGGCACGTAACGGGAGCACCAGTGGTAGGAATTGCTAAAAGAATTGAAAGACAAGATAAATGGACAATGGACATTTACAAAAACGTACATCAAGTACCAGAAGAGGAACTAAAAAAATTTGTTGATCCAGAATATATAGTAAAATATTTCAGTTCTGAATATCATGATGATATGACACATATGGGATACTCAATTGATTGGAGAAGAGAATTCAGAACAATAGATCCACATTACCAACAATTTATCCGATGGCAAATAAGACAATTAAAAGACAAAGGATTAATAAGAAAAGGTTCACATCCAGTAAAATACTGTCCATCCGATGAAAACCCTGTGGGGGATCATGACTTACTTGAAGGAGAAGGAGTAGGCATAAATGAATTAACATTAATCAAATTCCCAATTGGTGATGACTTCTTAGTAGCAGCAACATTCAGACCAGAAACATTATATGGTGCTACCAACTTTTGGTTAAATCCAGATGAGGAATATGTCAAAGTAAAATACAATGATGAAAAATGGATAATAAGTAAAGAAGCATTTGGAAATATTATTCATCAAAAAGAATCAATGGAACTAATTGAAGATGTAAATCCTAAAGATTTCATAGGTAAATCAGTAACAAATCCAATGAATGGAAATCCTTTACCAATATTCCCAGCATCCTTTGTAAATCCTGATTATGCAACTGGAGTGGTATTTTCAGTACCAGCACACGCACCAGCTGATTACATAGCACTTGAAGATATAAAAAATAACCAAGAATTGATAGAAAAATACAACCTTCAAGAACAAATAGACAATATCCAGATAATTAGCTTAGTCAAACTAAAAGGATATTCTGAATATCCTGCTAAAGACTTTTTAGACCAGTTCAATGTTCAAAATCAAGATGATAAAAAACTTAAGGATGCAACAAATGAAGCCTATAAAACTGAACATGCAAAAGGAATAATGAATGAAAACACTGGCGAATTTGAAGGTCAAAGAGTAGCAGATGTAAGAGATAAAGTGATTGAAAAATTCTTAAATGAAAACATTGCTGATAAACTATACGAATTTGCTGAAAAACCAGTAATATGTCGTTGTGGAACAAAATGTGTAGTAAAAGAATTAGATGATCAATGGTTTGTAAAATACTCTGACGAAGAATGGACTAAACAAACACATGAATGTCTAGATCAACTAGAAGTAGTGCCAAAAGAAATAAAATCTAACTTTGAATATTATCTTGACTGGTTAGAAGACTGGGCATGTTCAAGAAGATTAGGATTAGGAACACACATGCCTTGGGATGAAAAATGGCTTATTGAACCTTTAACCGATTCAACAATTTACATGTCATATTACACAATAGCAAAATATATGAAAGACATAAAACCCGAAGATTTAAACGATGCTTTCTTCAACAAAGTATTTTTAAACAAGGACGGAGCAAATGATGGTTCAGTAAACAAGATTTCACCAGAATTAACAGAACAAATACAAAAAGAATTTAATTACTGGTATCCATTAAATTGGAGATTATCCGCAAAAGACTTGGTGGGAAATCACTTATCCTTCCACATGTTCCACCATGCAGCAATATTCCCTAAAAAATATTGGCCAAAAGGAATCACGGTATTCGGTATGGGATTACTTGAAGGACAAAAAATGTCCTCATCAAAAGGAAATGTAATATTATTAAGTGAAGCAATTGATAAGTATGGTGCAGACACAGTAAGATTATTCCTGATGTCATCAGCAGAACCATGGCAAGACTTTGATTGGAGAGAAAAAGAAGTTAACGGTATTCAAAGAAGATTAGAATCAATACAGGAATTCCCTCAAAAGATTGAATCTTTAATAGGAGAACCTTTAAAATTAACACTTGAAAACAATATACCACAAGTAACCAAAGCAATAAACAAATGGATAATCAGTCAAGTAAACCTAAAAATAGCAATAGCTTCAGAAGCATTAGAAGGTTTCCAAACAAGAAAAGCTTTACAAGCAAGTTTGTTCTTATTTAGAAAAGATGTTGACCATTATTTAAACAGAATAACTCACATAGAATCTGAAGAAAAAGAAACATTAACATATATCGTAAATACTTGGATTAGGTTATTGTCACCATTCATACCATACACAACAGAAGAAATATGGGACAAATATAATGATGATGATATTTTCATATCTTCAATATCCTGGCCGAAACATGATAATTCTGTTATAGATGATAAAATTGAAAAAAGTGAGGAAATAGTAAGGGATTTAGCAAAAGATATTAAAGAGATCATTAAAATTACTAATTCAACACCTGAAACTGTACATTTATACACAGCTCCAGACTGGAAGTATGAAGTATATGATATTGCACAAGAAGTTGGAAAACCAAATGTTGGTGAGATAATTGGCAGAGCAATGAAAGCAAATATTTATGATAACAAAAAAGAATTATCTAAATTCGCAGCAAAAACTGGTAAAACATTCAACAAAATCAACTATGTTGGAAAAATCGATGAAGTTAGCATAATAACTGATGCAAAAAAGTATCTTGAAAACGAAATAGGAGCTAAAATTGAGGTTTATTCTGAACCTACTTATGATCCACAAAACAAAGCTCAGAATGCAACACCATATAAACCTGCAATATTCTTAGAATAAAGATTACCTTTATTCACATATTTTTTTTCAAACGAAAAATTTAATATTAAGCACTTATAAAAATAACTATAGTATTTTATAATAATGTTATATTATGCCTTGGTAGTGTAGCGGATATCACGAGGGACTGCGGATCCCTTTACCGGGGTTCAAATCCCCGTCAGGGCACTGAATATTATTTTCTTTTTTTTTCAAAATAATTTAATAATATTAAACTTTTTAAAAATAATTCTTTTATATTATTCTAAACATAGTAATACTATATATTAAAAAAAGAATTGGGGAATGTTATGGTAAACATAGGAATTTTAGAATTACAGGGAATATTAACATTATATGAAAATTTTGGACACTTGCCTACAAATGTGGTGGGTCCCGATGGAACAATTGAAAATGGAAAAAAAGCACATGAAGAATTGGATGGATTGATAATTCCTGGAGGAACTCTTGTAGAATCAGAGTCAATCACACCGGAAGTAATTGAAGAAATTAATTTAATAAATGATAATGATGGATTTATTTTAGGAATGTGTGCGGGTTTCCAAATTTTAGGAAAACAAGTAAATGTTGGACGGAATTCTCCAGTACCTATAATAAGGGAAGGTTTAGGATTACTTGATGTAACTTTTGAACCTCTAATAAACACAAATAAAATTAATGCAGAAATAATTGACGATTCAACATTATTTACAAAAGGGTTAAAAAATCAAACAGTATCTGGTTTTCACTGTCATACTTATGGTAAAATAGTGTCAAACGATAAAAATGTAATATGTTCTAACATAGAAAGATCAAATTACAAGTACAAACCTGAAAAAGTATTATCTGGAGTAACGAATAAAAAAGGAAACATTTTGGGTACTACAATTCATGGACTTTTGGATAATAATCCTGTTTTAGTAAACAATATTTTAGAATATCTTGATGCTGTAGGTGAATATGAAGAAATTAAACAAAGAAATGAAAAGTTACACTCTAAAGTATTCCATGAAATAGGTATTCAAACAGGCAATATTTACACACCTAAAAAAGAACATCCAGATGTTCCACCAATGATAATGTTAATGGGTACCGGTTCAGAATCAGGAAAAACTTTTTTAGCAAGTGGGATAGTGGGAGCTTTAAGAGAAAGAGGAATACATACTTACGTTGTTAAAGTTGGTCCAGATATACGGGACTTATCACCCTCATTATATGTAAATAAAGAAAAACTCCAGGATTATGGTTCAATAAAAATAGGTAATATTGGTTGGACCCCTCTTGATGAGGTAATAGAACAAGTTAAAGGAAAAGGTTATGATTTGGTATTGGTTGAAGGAGTTATGAGTGCTGCAACGGGATTATTAAATGAAAAAGTACCTTATTCTACTGCAGAAATTGCACATGCTGGAAACATTCCTGTAATAATGGTTTCAAGTGTAAGTAAAGGTGGAATTGAAACAGCAGCTATAGATATACAGGCACATATAGATCTTTTAAATAAAATGGATGTAAAAACTAAAGGAGTGATATTAAATAGGGTATATGATAAAGACATATTTGGTCATGCATCAGATTACATATCAAACAAATCAGGAATTGACAAAGAGAATATCTGGGCAGTTACTAAGGCAACTGTAGAAAATAAGGGAAGAGTTCCTGAAGATTATTTACAACTTGAAACATTCACTCAAGCAGCTATGGAAGTAGTAAATAAAAATTTGGATGTGATGAAGTTTGTAGAACTAGCTGAAATTCCTGAATTCAGGGGATATTTGTCATTTGAAGAAATAGTGGATATTTATAAAAAATAATTAGAAAAAAGTAAAGAATTTCTTCAATTCTATTTTTTTAGGAAATAAAGAGCATTATATTTCCTCTTTAATTGATTCTATTTTTTTCTCGAGGGTATTACGTTTAATAATCATTCCCAGAATATTTGATAGATTTAACATATTATCAACTACAATTATCCCTTTTGCTTTTAAAAGTGAATACATAGTTTTAATATCTGATGAAGGTATGGAAAAAGTTTTATTGTCAATAGTTTCCCATGTTGTTTCATATTTGGTGTCTTGGCTTGAATTTCTATATAGTTTAACATTTTTTGGATAACCATTCATAATTACTTCATCTTTTTGTGTAATAGGTTCGGTTATCTTTTTTTGTTCGATAGTAGATATTTCAATTTTTCGTTCTGTTGGAATTATTTTTAAGAACTGGTTTTCTCCAATTTTTCTTATCATGGACTTGTTAACATTTGCACTTGTAATTAGTTCATAGTCATCTTCCATTGTATCCCTCCTGGAATACGTTAAATATTTTTTCTCTGTAAAACCTCATATTCGATAGTAAATATTATTCTATTATTTTATTTTATTCCTATCTATTAAATATTTTTTGTTGTTTTTTGATTTTTGTTCAATTGAATTATTACTTTCGTGTTATCTTCTAACATCATACTTTCCCTTAATTTTTCAGAAGCAATAAATTCAATAGTATCAATTTTATGTACAGTTTTAATAGGGAATAAAATAGCACCTTTTTTCTTAATATTTTGGTCATATGTTAAAATTTCAGCATTTAAAAAGTAAACATCACCTAATGTATTATTTCCATGAATAATTTTTAGTTCTTCATTGAATTCTTCTTTAAGATTAATTTCAAAATCATCGTCTAATTTTATGTTAAGAGTTCCATAAAATGGGATGAAACCCAATTTTTCCAAATATTGTTTTCGATAAGTTGGCTTTTTCATAAAATTTCCTGCTTTTTGTAATCCAGAAGTAACAACACCTTCAAACTTTAACATATACTACCCTCATTTATTGTCAAATACTCTTCTTATTATCTTTAAATATAATATTATGTTCTGATAAAAATAGATAATAATAATTACTATCTTATAACTTAAATAAATTTTTATAAATATTTTAGTTTTCATGGAAAATTTATCATTGGAGGAAAAAAATGAATGTTAGAATAGCATTGCCCTCAAAAGGTAGAATCAGTGGACCAGCTGTAAATTTGTTGGAAAAAGCAGGGATAGGCTTAACCGATAACTCAAACCGTAAACTTTTCTCAAACACATTTGACCCAGAAATCAGTGTAATGTTTACGAGAGCAGCAGATATACCAGAATATGTTGAAGATGGGGCGGCAGATATAGGAATAACAGGATATGATTTAATTCAAGAAAAACAAGCAAATGTAGAATACTTGGAAGATTTAAAATTTGGTTTGACACGACTTGTCATAGCAGCTCCTGAAGAATCTGGATTTAACACGGTTGAAGATTTAAAAAATATTAAAACTGTAGCAACAGAATTTCCAGTTTTAACTACACAGTATTTAAAGGAAAATAATATTGATGCAAGAATTTTATCATTAAGTGGTGCAACAGAAGTAGCTCCATTAATTGGGGTTGCTGACGTTATAGCAGATTTAACCAGTACAGGAACAACACTAAAGATGAATCATCTGAGGGAACTTGACACAATAATTGAAAGTTCTGTAAGATTAATAGCTAATAAGAAAAGTTACGAAAACAAATATGAAAAAATTGATGCAATCAGGACAGGTATACTTGGAGTGCTTCATGCAGAAGGTAAAAAGTTAATAATGGCTAATGTACACAAAAAGGATTTGGAGGAAGTAAAAAAAGTTATGCCAGGAATGGGTGGACCTACAGTATCTGAAGTATACGGTTCTGATTCAGTAGTTGCAGTACATTCGGTTATATCCGAAACTGAAGTATTTTCTACAATTAATAAATTAAGGAAAATTGGGGCAAGAGACTTACTGGTTCTTCCAATTGAAAGAATTATGGAAGGCATTTAATAATCTGATTATTATGAAATATATAAGATATAAAACATCTAAGGATGTTGAACGAATAGGTATATTGGAAGAGGACAAAATTTATCAATTAAATTATTCTTCAATTATCGAAGCAATCAAAAATGAACATCAATTCGTAAATTCATATAAAGAAAATTCTTTTGATTTAATAGAGGATATTAAAGTCTTGGTTCCAGTAGATGCATCAAAAATTTTGTGTGTTGGATTAAACTATAAAGATCATGCGGATGAACTGGACATGGTACTTCCCGAAGAACCTTTATTATTTATGAAACCCTCATCAAGCATGATATCAACAAATGAAAGTATAATCTATCCTAAAAATACAAAAAAATTAGATTTTGAAGCAGAATTGGGTATTGTCATATTATCAAAGATTAATTCAGAAAATAATGAAAATCCGGATATGGCTTATACAATTATAAATGATGTAACTGCAAGAGATTTACAAGAAAAAGATGGTCAGTGGACACGTTCTAAAAGTTTTGATACATTTTGTCCAGTAGGTCCGGTTGTAGTAACTAATATTAATCCATCAAATCAAAGAATTTACTCAACAGTCAATGGTGAAATTAAACAAGACTCAAATACAAAAAATATGATATTTTCACCTAAAGAATTAGTTAAATATGTATCTAATATAATGACTTTGTATCCTGGTGATTTAATAGCTACTGGAACACCTCCGGGAATTGATCATTTAAATATAGGGGATGTCGTTACAATTAATATTGAAGAAATAGGAGAATTGAAGAATATTGTTAAATAATTTAAAGGTGTTTGCTTATGGAAATTACAGAATATGTTTGTGATGTATTAGTTATTGGATCTGGAGGGGCTGGATGTAAATGCGGTATTGTTGCAAGTAAAAACAATCAGGACGTAATAATTGTATCAAAAGGTTTAACATTCAAATCAGGTTGTACAATGCTTGCAGAAGGAGGATATAATGCAGTATTTGGTTATGTGGATAAAGCAGATTCAATGCAATTACATATCTTGGATACTTTAAAAGGCGGTGCTTTCCTAAATGATTTGCATTTAGTTCATGAATTAGTGACACAATCTCCTCAAATGTTAATAGAATTAGAAAAATACGGATCACTCTTTGATAGACAAGAGGATGGACGTTTAAATCAAAGAGCATTTGGTGGACAGAGTTGTCGAAGAACATGCTTTAAAGGAGATCAATCCGGTCATGAAATGATGTTGGGCCTTAAGGAAGAAGTAATAAGAGAAAACATCAAAACACATGAAGAAATCATGATAACCAAATTACTTTATGATAAAGAACATACAAAGATAGTTGGTGCAATGGGAATCTCCCTAAAAGATAGTTCCATAGTTATTTATCATTCAAAAGCAACAGTAATTGCATCAGGGGGCTGTGGCTGGTTATACCCTGTAACTTCGAATGCACTTCAAAAAACTGGTGACGGAATAGTTTTGGCCTATGAAGTAGGTGCTGATATGATGGACATGGAAATGGTGCAATTTCATCCAACGGGTATGGTCTCTCCAAAATCTAGGAGTGGTGTTTTAATTACAGAAGCTGTTCGTGGAGAAGGGGGTCATTTGATAAATTCTGAAGGAGAACGTTTCATGATAAAATATGATCCACGGGAAGAACTAGCTACTAGGGATATTGTTGCTCGCTCAATTTACACAGAAATTCAGGAAGGTAGGGGAACGGATGATGGTGGAGTATATTTGTCTGTAACTCATTTACCTGAACAACAAGTAAAAACAAAATTAAATACAATGGTACAACAGTTTAAAGATGTGGGTGTAGATATTATTAATGAACCAATGGTAGTTGCACCTACGGCACATCATTTTATGGGCGGCATTAAAATTGATGGAAATTGCGAATCAAGTGTTGAAAACCTCTTTGCAGCAGGTGAAGCAACTTCAGGAGTACACGGAGCAAATAGGTTAGGTGGAAATGCATTAGCAGATACTCAAGTGTTTGGTAATATAGCTGGAATCAATTCAGCTAAAAGAGCAATGAACACTCAACTTGAAGAATTTGATGAAACAGAAGTAAAAATGGAAATAAATCGAATAAAAGATTTATTTTATGAAGGAACATTTAATCCGGAGGATATAAAAACACAACTACGTGAAATAATGTGGAACTATGTTGCAATTGTCAGAGATGAAAAAGGTTTAAAACAAGCAGAACTGGAACTTGAGAAACTTGAAGAAAAAACAAATGATATGAAAGTATATTCCTTTAAAGAATTTAATAATGGATTAATAACTGCTATTGAAGTAATAAATATGATAAAATTAGCAAAATTAATAGTTAAATCCGCTTTATTAAGAAAAGAAAGTAGGGGAGCACATTACCGTTTGGATTATCCTGAAAAGAACGATCAGGAATACCTTAAAAGTTTCGTAATTAATAAAAATAGTGGCGTTTCAACCGTAAAACGTGGATTATTTGAAGAATAACACTAATTTTAAAAAAATAGTACAAATGATGTTATTACACATCATTCTTTTTTTCCTATAAATTTTTACTAAAGTATTCTTTTTTTTAATTTTTTTCTATTGCACTCATTGCACTAAGTATTTTATGATCTTCTTCAGGTTTTGCTTGTAATTGTAAACCAACAGGAATATCATCAACAAGACCAGCTTTCATACTGCTTGCTGGAATACCAGTAATATTTGCTAATACTGTTAACACATCGTATGCATACATGTCCATAGTTTCAATTTTTTCACCAATTTTGTGAGGTAATTTTGGAACTGTAGGACCAGCAATTATGTCAACATCGTTTAGTAAAGCGTTGAAATCATTACGTATTAATGACCTTGCTTGTAAAGCTTTCTTATAATATTTGCCACTGAACTCTTTTTGACTTATGTAAGAACCAATTTGTATTCTACGGGATACTTCAGGACCACATACTTCTTCAATTCTTTCACCATATTTACGTCCATCATATTTTCTAGTTGCAGAGAAGAATTCAACATAGTTAATTAAGTAATAAGTTGGTAAACCTAAATCTATATCTTCAAAGGTTAACTCTTTGATTTCTGCACCTAATCCTGATATTTCATCAATGGATTTGTTAATAACTTTATCAATTTTTTCATCGGTAACATCCATAAATTCTTTAACAACACCTACAGTTGTATTCTCTAATGTTTCATTTTCAGTATCATCCATAAAAGAGCCATGTTCTTTATTGAGTGTTGTTGTATCATATGGGTCGTACCCAGTAATAACATCTAACATTAATCCAATACCTGTTGTATCATTAGCAAAAGGACCAATTTGGTCTAAACTCATTGCTAAATCAAGTAATCCTTGTCGTGATACCATACCATATGTTGGTTTAAAACCCATTACTCCACAATGTGATGCAGGATTTCTAATTGATCCTCCAGTATCAGAACCTAAGGAAATATCACACATATTTGCTGCAATAGCTGCTGCTGAACCCCCACTGGAACCACCAGGAATATGTCCTGGAGCATTTGGATTATCTGTTGGGCCATACATTGAAGTTTCGGTTGAACTTCCTGCTGCAAATTCATCCATGTTTGTTAATCCTATAATCACTCCATCTTCATCTAAAATTCGATTAATTACCGTAGCATTGTAACTTCCTTGGTATTCTTTTAAAGTTGGGGATGCTGCAGATATAATTAAATCTTCAACATTAATATTACTTTTAATACCAATAACTAAACCAGCAAGTTTACCTGTTTCTTCACCATTTTTGATTCTTTCATCAATATTTTTTGCAACTTTTTGAGCTCTTTCATAATCTAATTGAACAAAAGCATTGATGTCATCATTTTTCTCTTTAATAACTTCATACATTTGTTCAAGATTCTCGGTTGCTGTTAGTTCTTGTTTTTTGATTGCTTCAACTTTCTCTATTACTTTCATGTATTCACCTTAGTAAAAATCATTGTATTTTTTTATTATTCTTCTATATGTATAATATATATGATTAAAGAAAGTATTATAATTTCTTTTTTTAGACTGATATTAAAAACTAAATTATATAAATATCAAAAACAATATAATATATTAATAACAAGTATGTGCTATACTTATGAAAAATAAAATTTAAATAGTCTTATACTCACATGAAACTATTTTTAACATTTTTATATTAAATGTAGGTACGGCTTGTTAGTATTTAAATATAATGAATTGTTCAATGAAAAATTGAAAATAACAATTTTGATATTTATAAACATAAATAAAAATTTTCGAGTTTTTGATATTAAAAACTCACATATAATATATATATTATAACAAGGTGAACAAATGGATCTTATAGAAAATTTAAACGCAGCATTTAATGGAGACGAAGTAGAAAAAACCCCAGCAATCAGTGCAACTGCAGCAGCAGTAATTGAAGCATTTGATGCAGCACAAGTATCTTGGCCATCAGCACACACCGATGCACAAGAAATGGCAAGATTAGGTATTTCATTACACGAACAAGCAGGATTAGAATGTGCAAGAGTACCTTTCGACTTAACTGCAGAAGCAGAAGCATTCGGTTGTGAAGTTGACTTAGGTGATTTAGAAGCAACACCAACATTAAAATCACACGCACCATTCGATGATGTAGAAGATTTAGATATTCCTGATGACTATGCAAACCAAGGAAGATTACCAGTTATTGTAGAATCTATTGAAATTCTCAAAAATGAATACCCTGAAGTACCAGTAGTAGTAGGTATGGCAGGTCCTTTCACATTAGCAGGTCACTTATTAGGTGTAGAAGACTTAGTAAAAATGTTAAAAACAGACAGTTTCGTAGTAGAAGATGTAGTTGAAATAGCATTAGGTGCACAAACAGAATTAGTTGAAGCATTCAATGATGTTGGTGTAGACGTAATTTGTGTAGCAGATCCTACATCATCTCCAGAATTATTAAGTCCTGATGACTTCTTTGAATTTGCACAACCTTCATTAGAAGATTTATCTGGAGAAATGGATGCAAACAGTATTATCCACATTTGTGGTAACTCACTCCCAATTATGGAAGGTATGTTAACTTGTGGTTTCAACGGAGCATCATTCGAAGAAGCAGTGGATGTTGCAGAAGCAAGAAAAGTACAAGAAGCTGAAGGTTCTGACACAGTATTAGTAGGTAACATTTCAACCAGTCAAACTTTATTCAGTAAACCAACTGAAGAAGTTAAAGCTGAAGTAACTCAAGCTTTAGAAAAAGGTATAGATATATTAGCACCAAGTTGTGGTATTGCACCTAAATCTCCTTTAGCAAACTTAAAAGCATTTGTTGAAGCAAGAGATGAATTTTATCAATAAGTAGATTAGTTCTACTTTCTTTTTCTTAAATTTTTTTATAACTTTTTTTAATCAATTTAATTATTGCCCTGTTTTTTTGAATTTTTATTGTATCGACTTTTTTTGATGAATTGCATGCCTTTTTTTGTTAGATTTGTATTACAAATTTTCTTTATATTATTTTTCTAAAAGGAAGTATTATCTTATTAAAGTAATACTTTTCTCAAAAATACAAATATTAACATAATACGTAAAATTATTAAAATTCTTTTTTTAAGTATTTTAAATCAAATTTTAAACTTATTTTCTAAAATAAAATTTTAATATCTTTTAAATTTATTTTTTAATTTTAAATAATTTAAATTTTAAAAATTAAACTCTTAACTTCTATTTTTTATATTGTTATTTTCTTCTTAATTTCATAAATATAAATAATACTTTAGTGGTTTTCAAGCATACAGTAATAAAAATGACTAATTTATTATATATCTATGATGACTAAAGTAATAACTATGTGGGTATAAGATTAATAAAAAATTAAGTGGTGAAATTATATGGCACAAAAACCCTTTACACAAATGGAAACAAAAGACGTAGATGATATGTTATTCGGGGAAACAAGACACCCTGTAAAATTAGGATTAGACCAAGAAGCTGGAAACGGTATGGTATATCCAAACATTAAAGTAGCACCAGCAGAAGGATCAGAAGAAAGTATTGATGGATTAGAAGCAACTTCTAAAAACATTGCATTCGCAGCATGTCAAAGAGTAGCAGACATAGGTTTACCATCCATACAAATAGAAACAGAACACGTACAACAACAATCAATCAGCAGAGAAGCATCCGAAAGATGTACAGCTGTAACATGGGAACAACTCGAAGAATTACACGACAAATACGGAACAAGAGTATCCTTAATGTCAACTGTTGCAGATATGAGAGAAGAA
>JAFRMD010000044.1 GCA_017430835.1 Methanosphaera sp. | reverse complement strand
GGTTATGTAAAAAATTTTGTGGGTTTTAACAACTTAAAAACAATTTAATATCAATTTAAATGTCTTAAATCAAATATAAAAAATTTTTAGATTTAATGAAGAAAAAACAATGAATTATAATCATCTGATGTTTTATTAAATGAATATTGTGCATAATAATTTAAATAGTTTATGCTCATGAATGTAAAATTCTTAATGCACTTTGATTTTATATTAAAAACATTAAATCAACTTAAAAACAATGATGGGATAGTATATATTAATTTATTAAAATTAAAACATTAATAATCTTTTATAATTAATTTAAAAGATTTAAATACTTTGTAGAGGCATATATTTATATATGACTCAAAATAAAACCTCTACATTTATGTTTAAGTCTGAATTAGTATTTAATGATATCGTTACTTTTTGTGAAAATGCTGTTTTATTGAAGGATTTTGCCCCTAAAGAAATTGCTATCTTATTTTATCATATTGAACCTTCAGACATTAAGATTATTTATGAAATGAGTGATCCTGTATGTGAATGTGGAAGTAAGCTTCACAAACATGATTTGATAAATTGGAATATGGATAAGAAATATCTTATTTTTAAATATCGATATATTTGTCCAGAATGCAATAAAACTATTATAACTCCTTTAGAATCCATTGTTAAAAAAGGATGTAATTATACTGAGGATATTCGAGTTATGACTATGAATTTATATTCTAAAGAACATATATCCTATGCAAATGCTACTAAATTCTTAAATGAAGCATATGATTTGAATTTATCAAGACAATCTACTTATAATTTTAATGATAAAGAATCAGAGGAATATATTTCTAAAAAGGAAGATAAAATACAAGAAAAGTTAAATGAAAAAAATATTGAGCCCACGGGATTTCCAGGTCATGATGAATCATTTTTAACAATAAATGGGGAAAAATACGCATTTTTAGCAATGGTTGATTCCAACAACCAAAGCATTATAAATGATCAAATAATGCCTGAAAATGAATATAGGGATTTTTTAGAAACATTTATAATATACTCACAAAAAGATTTATCTCCATATAAAGATCCAAACACTCCCAATCCACGACATCCTTCATTATTAACAGATTTAAAAAAGGATACATTAATTGGAGATGGATTAAAAGAATATCCAATAATTGCACAGAAAGCCAACATGAATTTTCACCCATGTGGATTTCACATAATCATGAACCAACGACAACCTGTATGGAAAACACAAAAACGACTAGAACAGAAAAAACAAAGAAATCAAAATAAAATCAATAAAAACAAAGAAAAAATACAGGAATACTATGAAAAATACAAAGGACAACCTCCAAGATTTAAAAATAAAGACCCTCGACGAAAAGAAAAAGACAAAATCATAAAAATGGAAAAAGAAAATAGAACTCTACAAAAAGAAAATAGCAAAATACAAAAGGAAATAAACCAATATGAAAATTACAATGAAAAAATATCTGAAATATTCAAACAAGAAACATTTAAAAATGCAAAATTGAGATATAGCATACTAAAAAATCAAATAGAACACTTACCTGACGAAATAGCAAAATTCATAACCAAACTAGGCAAAGACCTAGACAACACATTATCACATATTGAAAATGAAAACATTCCCAAAACAAACAATTGGCTCGAACTATTCTTCAAAATCGTCTTTCCTAAAAAATACAGAAAAAGATTTAAAACAACCGAAGGAGTAAAAAGATTCTTAAGAAATGGAAAAATCAAATGGTATGAGAATGTAGTACTAAAAACTAAGATAATTACAGATAAAAATGACATATGGTCAAAATTAAGCCAAAAATACAAAAAGAATAAAATCATGACTCCAACTTAGGAATAATGTGTAAAAAATATATTGCATCCCACATAATTTTTTACATAACC
>JAFRMD010000043.1 GCA_017430835.1 Methanosphaera sp. | reverse complement strand
ATTCTCAAACAATAGTGTACATGATAAAGGAGGAGCCATATACCAAACAGGACAAAATACGAAAATATCAAATAATACCTTTATTAACAACAAAGCAGGAACTGCTTCAGTAATATATAATTATGATGGTTCAATTTCCCTAACAAATAACATTATTAAAAACAACAACAATACAAATTCAGAAGGAAAACTACTGGTCATCAACGAAACGAATGGAAAAATAACCAGCAAAAACAACAAGATATACATCCATGACAACAAGAAACAGATTATCGCAGATAATTTGCAAAACACCTTCTTCAAAAACAACTACATAATAGAAGAAACATCATACAAAAGCAAATTAACATTGAAATTTAGCTCCACCAAACCTTCTCTTGGAAGCAAAGTAAAAGCAACAATAACCCTAAAAGACAATAAAGATAATGTTATTCCTAAGCAAAAATTAACTGTGAAAATTGGTAGTAAATACTACACTGTAAAAACAAATAGTAATGGAATAGCCACATTAACCTATAAAACAACTAAGATAGGTACTGTTAAAGTAACAGTTAATTATGCGGGAACACCAGAACACCAAAAAATAAGCAAAAAAGCCAATATAAAAGTAACAAAAATCAAAACCAAACTAACACTGAAACTCAGCAAAAGAAAAGTCAAAGTAAGAAACAGAATAAAGATAACGGTAACACTTAAGAATAACCTAAATAAAGTTATTAAAAAACAGAAAGTAGCCATAAAAATAGGATCTAAAATCTACAACAGAAAAACCAATAAGAAAGGAACAATAACACTCAGATATAAAGTTGTTAAATCAGCAATAGGAAAATCAATAACAGCCATTTATAAAGGAAATTACATGTACAAGAATAGTAGAGCTAGTAAAAAGTTACTTAAAGCATAGTTTAATAACTTAATCATCACCTCCTCTTTTTTTAAGTTATTTCAAAGAACAAAACTCAAGATATAGTCCTCTAATCCAAATTTTTCATAAATATTTTATCTTTTTCTTCTAAACATGAATAAAGTTTTTGTTAAAATATTAAAATCGATTAAACAGTTTTAAGTTAAAAATATGAATTATATCAATAATATATAGTTAAGTTTGTAGAAAGAGACAGAATGCAAAAACTTTATTTTATATGTATACATAACTATTACCATGTTATTTGAACGTGATGATACTGAGGAAAAAATTATAGTTGCTACATTCAATATTCTTCAAAAAGAAGGTGTGCAGAAAGCTACAACTAAAAAAATAGCTGCTGAAGCTGGTGTGAATGAGGTAACTATTTTTAGAAAGTTTGAAAATAAAAAGAATCTTATAGAAACCACTAAAGAGCATTATATGAAAATGCTCATTAATAAGCTTGAAAGAAATTTTAGGTTTAGAGAAGATGATGAAATTGAAGAATATCTTAAAACTAGTTTTGATGGAATTTTAAATTTTAGTGAAGATGATTTTAATATTATTAAGATAGCTATGCAAGAAAACACGAATCTGCCTGAAAAGAAATTACAGATTGCTAAGATTACTGACACTATCCTAAATAAGTTAGATGAATTTTTTAAATTGCAATTGGAAAAGGGTGTTATAAGAGATGTTAATTCTAAAGCAATTACTTTAATGTGTTATAGTATAATATTCCAGTCACTTATTTTATGGCAAATATATGGAAATGATAGGAATATTGAACCAGATTATTATGCTAATGACTTTTTAGACATTCTCTTTAATGGAATTAAACCACCTGCCTATTTAAATAATTGATGAAAGAATCTTTGTTAAGAATATTGAAAAGAAAGTAAGTATTCCTAACACACATTATTTCATTTTCGAATCTAATTTTAGATGAAAGTTTCTATTCAAATTTATAGTTAATGGGATATAATTAAATATTTTTTTAAACATAGTATGAATAAAGCTTTTTAACTTTAATCTAATTTAATTTGTTATCTAAAGTTTAATGTGTTTTTAATATAAATAATTAAAAAATTTTTTGAGAATAATTGTTTAAAGGTGATTTTATTGAAGACAATGTGAATAAAGTATCTGATGACTCAAATGAAGATATTTTATATGCTAAATATGAAGAATTGGAAAATTTAAAGAAAGTTATTAATGAACAAATCAAAAATTTAGAAGATAACTGTGATGAAAAGACTTTGAAGAAAATTAATGATGCCAAAGATTACGTGGATGAGACTGATAGTGACGCTACGAAAAAAATCAATAGAATTAACAAACTATCAGAAAAAAATCTAATTAATGAAAAATATGCAACTAAGGCAACTGAAAAGGTTATCGAAAAGCAAATAAAAAAATTGAACAAAAAAAATCAGAATTTAACCTTATATGAAAAATTTAAAGAAGCACTGGAAAAGAGGGTTGACATAGATCCTGGAAGATTGATTAGTTTAACCGACGGAATCTTCAGTATAGTAATGACTCTTTTAATATTCAGTATTTCTACACCAGAGTTAAAAATTACTGCCAATACAAATTTTACAAATCTGCTATTTGCTATGATTCCTAATATTGGAATAACCTTGGTAAGTTTTATCTTGCTTGCTTCATTCTGGGTATATCATCATGAATTTTTAAAAATTAGGGCTGTTAATATGCCTTTCTTGTGGATAAATATGCTATTTTTAGCATCAGTATCATTTATTCCATTTGGAACGTATCTGGTAGGAAATTATTCACAGTTCTTCTCTGCAAATGTTGTATTTGGAGTAAATGTATTATTAACTGTAGTGTTCTTTTTAATAATGTATCATTATGCTAATAATCATGGATTTTTAGATAAAAAAGTTTCAAAAAAAGAGATAAAGTATGTTAATCATACACTTTATATTATTATTGGAGTGACCATAATTGTGAATTTACTTGATTTCTATGTTAATCCAAATTTCATCTATTTGTTCTTATTAGTTCCTTTTACTTCCACAATTAGGGATATAATATTTAAAATACGTGAATAATTAATAGAAGTTTAACTCTTCAGTAAATCTTTTAGAATAAAATATGATTTATATTCATAAAGAATCCTTCTAATGGTAAATACATTACCATTTATACTTTTTTTAATCATTATCTGATTTGATACAGAATACTTCATGTAATCTATCTTATCTAAACGAATAACATTTAAGATATGATTCATAAGATAAAAGATATTTCAAAAAAGTATAGTATCATTTAAAATAAGAGTTTAATGGAAGTTATGTTTAAAAAAAAGAAATAATTAGTTCTGATAAGAACTGTTTTGTTTAATGTATTAATTTCGTAAATATTTGAATACTATGTAAATTCCAAGAATTAAACTGATAATGAAACCTATTAATGCTATAGTATAAACATATCCTATTGGAAGAGCTGTTGTTGTTTTAGAAAATGATGAAGCAATAATTGTAGCAGCTAATACTAATGCTGTACCAACTATTAATGCGGCTAGTATTAATGATAATGAAATCATGTTTTTAAGTTCATCTAATCCACTATGTTTTAATTTAACTTCTAAATTTCCATCGTCAAGTTTGTTGAGTGTAGAATTAAGTTTATCCGGTAAATCTTTTAATAAGTGTTCAATTTCTACTATATACTTTAATCCACCAGTTACAAGATTACCTGTACTGAATTTATCACCTATCATTTTTTTTGCGAATTTTTCAAGTTCTACCGTTAGATTAAATTTTGGATCTAATCTATTACCAGTATCTTCTAAGAGTATAATTCCTCTTCCTATCATTACAAATTCTCTTGGAAGAACTATGTTATGTTTAATCATGACATTCATTAAGCTTTCAAATATTCCATCCATTTGGTCTAATTCAACACCAAGGTATTTGTTTAATAAATCTTCTACATCTTCCTGGAATTCTTCAGTATTTTGTTCTGGAGTGATTACTTTCATGTAGATTAATTGTTTGATAAGCTTTTTGGAATTACCTGATAATAATATCAATATCATTTCTGCAAGGTTTCCTCTAAATTCTTCACTGATTACTCCAACCATACCCCAATCAATATATGCTAGTTTTCCATCTTTGGTAACAAACATATTTCCTGGGTGTGGATCTGCATGGAAGAATCCGTCAAGTAATATTTGTTTAAGATAAGATTGTGTTCCAATTTTTGCAAGTTCTTTTTTGTCAATGCCTTCAATATCTTTATCGAATAAGTCAGATATTTCATATCCATCTACAAGTTCCATTGTAATTACTTTGCTTGTGCAACAATCTTTATATGCTTGTGGAATTTCTACAGTCTCGTCGTCTTTGAAGTTATTTGTAATTTTACCTATGTTAACAACTTCTTCCATATAGTTAAGTTCTTTGAAGATTGACCTTTCAAATTCCTTCATTATTGCAGGTAAATTATATGTTCTAGTTTTTGTGATATATTTATCAGCTTTTCCAGCCAAATCATTTAATATTTTTACATCGGCTACAATAATATCATAAATTCCCGGTTTTTGGATTTTTACGGCCACTTCCTCCCCAGTCTCTTTTAATGTAGCTTTGTATACTTGACCAATGGATGCTGAACCGAGAGGAGTTTCATTGAACTCGGAATATACTTCTTCAAGTGGTTTACCTAATTCACTTTCTACAACTTCTCTCATTTGATCAAAAGGAGTGGTAGGTGTGTTATCTCTTAGTTTTTTAAGATCATCTGCAATTTCAGGTCCAATCATATCTGGACGTGTTGCTAACAATTGACCTAATTTAATAAATGCTGGACCTAATTCTTCCATTGCTTCTCTAAGTCCAGTATAATCAACTTCTTCATCGGAACCGTCATCTGATTTTTTACGTTTAGATGATGAGGTTAATAAGGATATTACCTTATGTTTCTTTGCCACGTCTAATATTTCATTTAATCGTTTATTCGCATTTACTTCATTATCATTTCCTTTTGATGCCATATTGAATCACTACTATTAATTTAAAAAGAACAATATCTCCTTAATTAAAGTCATATTGAATTCTAGTTCTTATTATACAATTTTCTATGAAACATCGTAAATAAAACTATAATTAAACTTCAATTATCATTACTTTTTAATTTCTTTAAAAAAGTAAAAATATATAAAATATACTATATGTATATAAATACTATATAAACAAAATTGATATAACAAAGTTTATATAAACAAAATTGATAATACAAAGGATATTTATAGTAAATATAAAATTTGTACCAATAATGGTGATATTAATTACTTTTGAAGAAAAAAAAGAACAACTATCCGAAAAAATAGATGAAAAAAAGACAAACGCTAAAAACAAAGTTCATGAAACTCAAGCAAATATTCTCAAAAAAAAGATTTCTTGCCAAATGAATAGAGCAGAAAAGAAAATCGACAAAGCAATAGAAGAAGCTGATAAAAACATTTGTAAACTCTTAAAATGCACCAATAAAGAAATTGAAAAAGGAGACAGTCCAGTCGATTTAATCATGTTTAAATCAAGTAACCAATTTGAAGAAATTCGTTTAGAAGCAGAATTAAAAATGCAACAAGCTAAAGTAGAACTTATCAAATCACTTGAAAACGATGTGGATAAACTGGAACATCTCGCAAACATAGAATCAGATACTGCTGAAGTTAAAGATAAGTTTGCGAAGAAAAATGTAAAATTAAAGATAAAATTAAATGCCGAAAAGCAGAAATTAAGGAAAAACTTAACAACGATGAAGCTACTGAATAAGAATAATCATATATTTTAATTATTCTTTTTTTTTATTAGCTTAAAAAAAAATATAAAAATGATGATTTAAAATGTCAAATAATAAAATTAGAGGTTTATTAGTTCTTGTTATGATTTTATTTTTAACTCTCAGTGTTTTTAATGCAGCTAATTTCTCTGATGATTCTTCATCATCAGATGCAATTTCAACACAACCTTCACATTCAATGAAAGATGTAACATCAACTAAAAACGTGAAACAAGCAGATTCTACTGAAAATCAGGGAACTGATGGAAATAGTGGAAGTAACAATGATGATGATAGTACTGATGACACCCAAGGTTCTGAAAATACAGATTCCAATGATAACTCAGATACTACTGGAAATACGGAGTCCGATGATAATTCAGATACTCCAAAAACTACTCAAAGTACTGGAAATAATAACACTCCAACTTCTTCCAAAGGAAATTCGAATAATACCTTCGATATATCTTCATTGACTTCCGGTAACAGAAGTTCTGGCAGTAACTCAAGTAGTTTCAACTTTTCTGGAATGGGCTCTGGTAGCAACTCAAGCAGCTTCAACTTCAGCGGATTAGGCGGAAATTCCAGTGGATTCAATATATCCGACCTATTCTCATCACTATTCAACAACAATAACAACAACAATGAAACTAATGAAACCCCAGCTGAACCAACTGAAACAGTCGAACCAGTTGAAAACAACACAAATGATGATGTAGTTGTAGTTGATGATCCAACACAACCTAACATTACCGAAGAACCTGTTATGAATAACGTTACTGATGAACCACAAAATGAAACAAATGTAACACCTGAACCTGTTAATAAAGAAATTACAAAATCTAACAGTGAACCTCAAGTTTCAAGTCAACATGTTCAATCAAGTAATGTTCAAAAACAAGTAACTAAAACACATATAATTAAAAGAGCTAGAGACAATAAAGTTATAAGCGAAGGTAATGTGTTACCTCTTGAAGGATTAAATAAATTATATGATTCTGATTTCACAAATGGACATTTACTTGTTTACTTTGATGGAAAATTAATATTTAATGAGGTAACAGGTAATGATTTATCAATGTCAATATTTGAAATTAATGATAACTCTCTTGGAGAACACGAATTAAAAGTAGAATTTACTGACAATGAAGACAATCCAGATTCAAAGACAAACACATTTAAGGAAAAGATAATAATTGAATAATCTTATTATTTTATTTTTTCCTTTTGTACTTCTTTTTTTAATTATAAATTATTATTAACCACGCTGATTAATATCTATTTATAATCTTTTCAGATTTTAATTAGTTCTGAAAGTGTTTTATATTAAATGATTTTTAGACTATGAATTTTAAATATCATTTAGTTTTCTTAACTATGACATGGAACTACTTAAAATGATACTTAGTTTTAATCTGATACAAATTCATAATAAAATTTATTTTATTAATTATTAAAATTTACTTAATCTACTTTATATTATATATTTATTCAAATTTTAGGCATTTAAAACAAATTTTATTAATTAATTATCACATAACAATATACATAGAAATTAAAAATTTTTATAGAAATAAAATTTATCTTATTAAAAAATTTCTAAGTAAACAAATGTGGTGAAACAATGAATAAGAATATTAAAAGAATATTCTTGTTAACAACTTTATTAATATTACTTGTAGGTTTAGCTAGTGTAAATGCTACAAAAATTGACAACAAAACAAGTACTGCTACTAAAATTACTAAAGACACAACAAGCAAAAACATTGCTACTACAGTAAAAAATCCTACAAAGAAAGTTAATAAAAATATAAACAAGAATAAAACTAAGAAAACAGATCCACCAAACTACGATTATTACGTTTCAGACAATACTGGTGATGATAATAATGATGGATCTGATACAAGACCATATAAAACTATTCAAACGGCATTAAACAATGCTAAAAGTGATGGAAACACTACTATCCACATTACTGAAGGAACATATAAGGGTGTAGGAAACACTAACCTAACAGTTAATGGTAGTAAAAATATTAACATCATTGGAAGCGGAATTGATAAGACCTTTATTGATGGAGAAGCAAAATATGAAATCCTAAATGAAGGTGGTAACTGGAATTCATCCACAACATGGTATCCATACAAAAACTACTCTGGTAATTGGATTATGAACATTACAGAGGGCAGTGGAATAGTAACCATTAAAAACTTTACGATACAAAATTCTTGGACGGCAAGTGGAGAAAACAACAGTTTCAACCCAGTTTCAACAGTTAACAATTGGGGAACACTCATAAGCCAAGACATGTACTTCTGCAACAACCATGCAGGACTTGGTGCAGGTATTAGAAACAATCCGACAGGTACATTATATGTAGAAAACAACACTTTCTATAACAACAGTAAGTCAACCGGAACCGGAAACTTCGGTGCGGCAATATATAACAATGGTACAGCCTACATAAACAATATTCTGGTTACTGAAAACTATGCTCGTTGGGGTACTATTACCAATGATAGATTATTGTACTTAACAAATTCCACCATAAGAAATAATATAGGTTATGATGGAAAAAGTAGTTATAAATTTGGTACTGGAGTATATGCAAATACTGAGAAGGCAGATTATTATACAATGACTGAAATTAAAGGTGTTTTAACATTTGTTGATAATTGTGTCTTTGAAGGAAATGATCAATGTGACATTAATACTGCCCGTTCAAATATTAGTGTAAACAATTGTACATTCAATAACAGTTGTGGTATCTACATTCCATACGTGGATAATGGAGCAAATTTCGAACACAATTATACCAATAACAAGTTCTTTAACATAACTGAATCTACAATAGAATTAACTCAAACAAACTTCCAAACACCGACATTTGCTATATATTCATTAGGTTACTGTACTGTTAATGCAATAAACAACACAATATCCGTGCCTATAAGGGAAAACAGTTATGCATTATTCTTGACTGGAAATGCTGTGGTAAAAAACAATACAATGGACAATATCATCTATGTTGATTATGCATACAACACTATAGTAAACAATACCATTAACACTACTACAGATTACACTATACTCTTTACCAATAAGGCAAGATATTGTAGTGTAGAAGGCAATACGTTAATAGCTAAATCCTTGGATGGTGACTTTTCATTATTTAATCCTCATAGTACTACAAAGTTAAGTGGAAACGTACCATCAAGAGATCAAATAAACGTTACTGCCGAGAACTATACTGTTTATTTTGATGATCAATCAATTGCAAGAAATGATGTTATACAAAATAGAAGTAAAATAGTGTTAATTGGAGACTTCCATGATAAGGACTTCATATTTGATAACATGGAAGTTTACGTGGAAGGAAATAATGTAAACTTATACAATACCACAATCATTACACAAAACAATGCCATAGTGACATTTGATGGATTGAACATAGTTAATACTGAAAACAGTGCAGGTTATGTTGTATTATTTAATTCAAGGAGCAATTTACTGAAAAATTCAGATATTACAGTAAACAGTAGTAATGCATTACATGCTATTCAGATAGAAGAAGATTTCAACAGAATTAATAATGTTACTCTCAATATGACAGCTCCTTCCTATGATGTTGAATGGACAGACAAGGGAACTGCCCGTACTGTAGGACTTTTCATAGCATCATCAGATAACTTAGTTGAAAATTCTAGAGTTTACCTTGATGCTACACAAATAGGAGAAGGATCCTCTTATCCTAGTGCTGATGCCATTGACATTCAATCAAAAAATGTTGGAGAATACATAACTGGAAACAGTATAAGAAAGGTTAATGTTAACGTTAATGGTGCTACATATGCTTATGGATTAAATATTGCAAGAGCTAAGAATACTTTTGTAAACTTGTCAAACATTGATGTAACATCAACATTCTACGGATACGCAATTCAAATAGGAGACTCACAAGACAATATTATTTCATCAAACATTACAGTTAAAGCAGAAGATACGGGTTACGGAGTATATATTACTGGAATGAATACTGGTGTAACAAACAATACAACCTTTGTAAAATTAAATATTCAAGACATCAATGCTCTAAATGCCATAGGAGCAGGATTCGATGCACCAAGCAATATACTGATTACAGATTCATCATTTAATTTAACAGGTCAAAACGCTACAGCAGTGAAAATAATAGAAGATACTTACAACGGATTCAGTCCAGAAAACGTTACAATCAACTCATTGAATGTAAACATACTTTCAACAGTTAATGAAGCAAACATTTTAGACTTAAATAACATTAAAAACTTGTTGGTAAACAATTCAGTTATTAATGCCAAAACTGGAAAAGAAGTACAAGTAACTGATTGTGAAAACGTTACAATAGAAAACAATTACATTAATATTGGAAATGTCATTGGTGGAGATAAAGCTATCACCAATAATACTGTTATAACTACCAGCAGCAACAGTCCAAACATTGCCATATTAACAGATGACTCATACAGTACATTCTTTGATGCAAATTCAACATACACCTCAGACTGTGACATTATATCCCTGGGTGGAGATTTACATAACAAGAACTTGAAATTCGTAAACCTTACCTATGATCTTAGAATTGTTAACCTTGGAAATTACACAATATATAATGGTACAATCATTGTTGCAGGAAACAGCAGCATAAATAAGGAAATTATAACAGTCAGTGTTGAAAACATTAACTTCAATAACGTGAATAAGGCTGTCTTTAAGGATGAAGTATATGAAACATCAGAAATTGATGTAATCTACAAAGACTGTAATATAACAGTTACAGGTGATGATATCAAAGCATTTGATGCATTTAATAAAAATTCATACATTTATTTAAATCTTACAAGAAACTTTATAAACATGACTGGTAAAAATGTTGTTGTAATAAGTTACGCAGGTTATAATGCTAATCAACCGGTACGTGTAGAAGACAACACCATCATTGTAAATGCTTCAAACAATGCAGTGGTTCTTAATGCTTCACAGGCACTAATAAGCTTTAACAGAAACAACATTACACACAATGCAAAAACCGCCCTTACAGTAAATACATCATATTGTATTATAAACTTCTACAACTTTGAATACAACAATATTACAGGTACTGCTGATAGCATAAGCGCATTAAATTTCGCTAAAATAGACACTGCAGCCACATATATTGAATTCAACAATATAAACTTTACAAGTAACAATCCAATAACAGTTATTAACACCACTGGACAAAAAGTAGTCTTTGTATATGACAATAACATAACAGTCAATGCATACAATAAGAACATTCCAGTAGTTTATGTTACAAACCCTAATTCCCAGGTAATAAACAATTACATTAAAGCACTTGATGTAACGGGAAACGATGCTGTGGCAAATACTGGAATCACCATCGTGGATAACATACCAGTAACCAACAAAACCAACAACAATACAAATAATAACACTCAAAACGGTACTAACAACAATACAAACAACACCCAACCAAAACCTCCAGCAAAAGTCAACACAAAAATAACAGTCAACAGTTTAACTTCAACAGTTGGAAGCAAAGTAACAATTAAAGCAACTGTTGTTGATTCTAAATCAGCAAAAGTCAATACAGGTAAAGTAATATTCACAGTAAACAATGTTAAAATTGGAGAAGCTAATGTTAAAAATGGAGTAAGCAGTCTCTCATATGTTGTCCCCGAATCCTGGCTTAAAAGTAAGTTAAGCGTTAAAGCAAATTATGTTGCAAGTGGTAACTATCTTTCATCATCATATTCCAGTACAGGAATATTTAAGATAAGCAAAGGTAAAGTTAAAGTTACACTCAATAAAAAGTCATTGAAAGCCAAACGTGGACAAACAATAACATTGAAAGCTAACGTAGTTGATGTTAACAATAAAAAGGTCAACAATGGAAAAACTGTGCTAAAAATCAATGGTAAAACTGTGAAAGGCAAATATGTAAAAGCAAATGTTAAAAAAGGAGTGGCAACAGTGAAATACACTATCCCTGATAGTTATGTTGCTAAAAAATATAATGTGAAAGTTGAATATTCCTCCACATATTACAAAACAACAGTAGCCAAGGCAACCTTAACTGTACAAAAATCTCCAGTGAAAATTAAGTCTGCAAAAGTTACTTATAAGAAGAAGAAAATTACTGTTAAAGCAACACTTAAAGATTATAAGTCAAAAGCATTAACAAAAAATACTAAGGTAACTATTAAGATTAATGGTAAAACTGTTAAAAAGAATATTGTTTGCAAAAAAGGAAAACTTAGCACTTCATTTACTAAAAAGCTTAAAAAAGGAAGTTATAAAGTTCAAATAATCAGTGCAAGCAATAGTTATTATAATGCTGCAAAAATTACTAAAAAGCTTAAAATTAAAGCATGATAAGATCTTTAACAGGGTCTTACTTTCATCTATTTTTTTTATTTTTACACTTGAAATATACCTTTTCTGATTTTAATACAATAAATTTCAAGCAATTGAATTATCAGCATTTGCCAATGATTCATATTATTTTTATAACACTTATTTAATCAGATTATTTTTAAAATTATTAATAATTCATTTATTAACAATAATATATTTGGAAAATAACCTAAAGTATAACTTAAAGCAATTATATAATATTATTATTATAAAAGATTAAATTACAATGGTGTTAAAAAAATGAAAGGTAGCAAACTGTTAATTGATAAGCTCAAGGAGAATGGTGTTGAAACTATCTTTGGTTATCCTGGAGGTGTTTTATTACCATTTTATGATGCGTTATGTGAATCAGATATTGAACATATACTTGTAAGACATGAACAAGCAGCCGGACATGCTGCTGATGGTTATGCAAGAGCATCAGGTAGAGTGGGAGTGTGTTTGGCTACTAGTGGTCCTGGAGCTACTAACATTACAACTAGTGTAGCTACGGCAAATATGGATTCATCACCAGTTGTAGTTTTAACAGGACAAGTACCGACTAATGCTATTGGAACTGATATGTTTCAGGAAGTAGATACCATTGGTATTACAATGCCAATTAGTAAACACAACTTCCAACCAAGAAGTCCTGAACGTATCGCTGAAGATATAGACAAGGCATTTTTTATTGCCTCCAGTGGTAGACCTGGACCCGTTGTCGTGGATCTTCCAAGAAATGTTTTGGAAACTGAGATTGACATTGACGATATGTTAATTAACACGGACATTCCCGGTTATAAACCTACCACTAAAGGAAATATTAAACAAATACGTAAGGCCATTAATTTAATTAATTCTTCCAAAAAGCCTTTGATATTAGCTGGTGGAGGAATATTGCTTGCTGATGCTTCAGATGAATTGCTTGAATTTGCAACATTGACAAATATTCCAGTATGTACTACTCTTATGGGTAAAGGTGCAATCTCTGAGGAACATCCTTTAGCTCTTGGTATGATTGGTATGCATGGTATTGAAACTACTAATATTGCACTTACAGAGTGTGACTGTTTGATAGCAATTGGTTGCAGATTCTCCGATCGTAGTGTAAGTAATGCCAAAGACTTTGCTGTTAATGCAAAGAAAATTCAAATTGATGTAGATCCTGCAGAAATTGGTAAAAATATATCAATAGATATACCTATTGTGGGTGATGCAAAGTTAACTTTAAGAGAATTTATTAACCAAGTGAAAGTTCTTGACACGAATAATTGGACACAACACTTAAGTCAAATTAGACAGGAAAACCAAGAATTTATGGATTTTAAAGACATTCCACTTAAACCACAGGTAGTTATAAAAGAATTAATGGAAGCTGTAACACCAGAAACAATAGTAACTACTGATGTAGGACAAAACCAAATGTGGATGGCACACTACTATAAACCAAAAAAACCTAGAACATTCATATCAAGCGGAGGACTAGGAACCATGGGATTCGGACTACCAGCAGCAATAGGAGCACAATTTGCTAAACCTGAAGAAAATGTCCTAGCTATTGTTGGAGACGGAGGATTCCAAATGGTAATACAAGAACTAGCAACAATAAAAGAAAACGACCTGCCAATAGTAACCTGTGTTCTTAACAACAGATACCTTGGAATGGTAGCACAACTTCAAAGACTATTTAACGACCATGTTTATCAAACAAAAATGGCAGAAACTCCAGACTTTGTAAAAGTTGCAGAAGCATATGGTTTAAAAGGAGAAAAAGTAGAAAAACCTGGAGAACTAAAAGAAACAATAGAAAATGCTCTTAAATCAAGAGAAGCAACAGTGATTGATATAACAATTGATGCTGATGAATTATTACCAATTGTGCCACCTGGAAGTAGTTTAGATAATATGAAAACAGATTTTAGCGATGTGGAGGAATTATAAAATGAATAAACACGTAATAAGCATACTTGTAGAAAACAAGCCAGGAGTCTTGCAAAGAGTAGCAGGACTATTCTCAAGAAGAAACTTCAACATAGACAACATCACAGTAGGAAAAACAACAGACCCCCAAATATCACGAATAACAATTACCACTAGAGGAGACGACAGAACAATAGAACAAATCATAAAACAAACCAACAAACTAATAGAAGTAATAAAAGTAAGACAATTACATCCAGACACAACAATAAGAAGAGAATTATCATTACTTAAAGTACATGCACCAGACGAACAAACAAAATCAGAAATCATACAATACACAAACATATTCCGAGGACATATTATTGATGTAACACCAAAAACAATTACGGTGGAAATTACTGGTAATCCTGAAAAAATTATAGCATTAACAGAATTGCTTAAACCATATGGCATTAAAGAAACAGCAAAAACGGGAGTAACAGCAATTAGAAAAGGACAAAAGGCATTATAATAATCCTATTCTAATAAATATTCCCTTTTTAACTATTAATAAATATGAAATATTCAAAATTATAAAATTACAATATAAGATTAAAGGAGATAAAAAATGAACGGAAGTGACGCACTACTAAAGAAACTAATAGAAAATGGTACTGACACAGTATTCGGATATCCTGGAGGAGTACTGCTACCATTATATGATTCATTATATGATTCAAAAATAAGACACATACTCGTAAGGCATGAACAAGCAGCAGCACATGCAGCTGACGGATATGCAAGAGTTTCAGGAAAACCGGGAGTATGCATAGCAACAAGTGGACCTGGAGCAACAAACCTTGTAACTGGAATTGCAACAGCACAAATCGATTCATCCCCTGTTGTAGCACTGACAGGCCAAGTTGGAACAGGAATCATCGGAACGGATGCATTCCAAGAAGTAGACACTATTGGTATAACCCTACCAATAAGTAAACATAACTTCCAACCAAGAAAATCAGAAGAATTACCAAAAATAATAGATGCAGCATACCATATAGCAAGTACTGGAAGACAAGGAGTCGTTGTAGTGGACCTACCAAAAGACGTCTTAGAAGCAGAGGTAACACCCGAAGACATGCAAAAAGTATACGACATTGAAGGATACAAACCAAACACGAAAGGACACGTAAAACAAATACGACGAGCTGTAGAAACAATTAAAGAACATGAAAAACCTATAATACTCGCTGGAGGAGGAGTAATCTTAGCAAATGCTTCAGAAGAATTATTTGAATTTGCAACAAAAGCCAATATCCCAGTAGCAACTTCACTAATGGGAAAAGGATCAATACCAGAAGATCATGAACTATCCTTAGGTTTACTTGGAATGCATGGACGGGAATCAACAAACCATGCTGTAACCGATTGTGACTGTCTAATAACAATAGGTTGCAGATTTTCAGATCGTACAACAGGAAAAGTATCAGAATTTGCACCAGATGCATACAAAATTCAAATTGACATAGACCCTGCAGAAATTGGCAAAAACGTAGCAGTTAACCTGCCAATAGTAGGTAATGCAAAAACAATCCTCAAGGAATTAACCGAAGAATTTGACAAATCCAACCATGATGCATGGACAAAACAAGTAGTTCAAGCAAACAAAGCATACGTTCCAAAAATGAACTTCAACACCATCCCACTTAAGCCACAAGAAGTAATAAAAGAATTAATGGATGCGATAACACCAACAACCATAGTTTCAACTGATGTAGGACAAAACCAAATGTGGATGGCACACTACTATAAAACAAGAAACCCAAGAACATTCATATCAAGTGGAGGACTAGGAACAATGGGATTCGGACTACCAGCAGCAATAGGAGCACAAATTGCAAAACCAGAAGAAAACGTTCTGGCTATTGTTGGAGACGGAGGATTCCAAATGGTATCACAGGAACTTGCAACAGTACATGACTATGATTTACCAATAGTAACATGTGTACTTAACAACAGATATCTTGGAATGGTATATCAATGGCAAGTTCTTTACTACGAAAATAGAATTTCCCAAACTAAACTATCACCTACACCAGACTTTGTAAAACTTGCAGAATCATATGGAGTATGTGGTGAAAGAGTAGAAAGACCAGGAGAACTAAAAGAAACAATAGAAAATGCTCTTAAATCAAGAGAAGCAACCGTTATTGATGTTGTAATAGACCCTGGAGAATTACTGCCAATGGTACCGCCTGGAGAAAAAATTACAAAAATTGTTGGAGAATATAAAGTAGAGGAATGATTAAGATGACTAAACAAAACAGCCACACCATCAGCATACTTGTAGAAAATAAGCCAGGAGTATTGCAAAGAGTAGCAGGACTATTCTCAAGAAGAAACTTCAACATAGACAACATCACAGTAGGAAAAACAACAGACCCACAAATCTCAAGGATAACAATAACAACAAAAGGAGATGACGGAACAATTGAGCAAATCATCAAACAAACAAACAAACTAATAGAAGTAATAAAGGTTAGACAACTTCATTCAAGTGCCATTAAAAGAGAATTAGCATTGCTTAAAATACATGCACCAGACGAGCAGACAAAATCAGAAATCATACAATACACGAACATATTCAGAGGACATATAGTTGACGTTACAACAAAAACAATAACTGTAGAAGTAACAGGAGATACAGAAAAAATTAGGGCATTAACAGAACTATTAAAACCATATGGCATAAAAGAAAGTGCAAGAACAGGTAAAACAGCCATTACCAGAGGACAAAGAACATTATAACCCCCCATATTTCCTCTTTTTGTAAAATTTATAGTATTACCCTTATTTCTACCATATAAATGTATTGAAAAAAACAATACATATATAAAGTATTGAAAAAAATAATATAATATAATTATATTGAAAAAAACAATATATGGTGAAAAAATGAATAATCTTCCATGGGGTACTGACGAAAATTTAGATGAAAATCAGTTCTATAATCGAAATGAAACAATAGACTTATTAAGTAACTTGTTAAATAGTAGTCAATACGGTTCTACTCCATCAATATTACTTACTGGCGTTAGAGGTGTTGGAAAAACTGTATTGATGAAAAAAATACAATCAATGTTTGAAAATGAATTCTTAGTAATATACATCAATCTAAGAAACGTAGACGCCTATCAAGACAATAAATTAGACCGCTTATCAATCATGAAATTAATCTATAAATCAATAATCATCTCATCACAAAAAGCAGGCCTAAACACCCTAACTAAAAAGATTGAAAAATATCTAAAAACAAACAATTTTAAAGTAGACAAAATATTATCCTATGAAAAAATTCCAATACCTATAATATCCTCAGAAATCGATTATCCAAATTTTGCAGATTTTGTAATGAATCTGCCTCAAAAAATATATGAAGAACATGATGATAAAATTAAAGGTGTGTTCATTTTTATTGATGAATTTCAAGTATTAAAAGAGTTAGATGGTGATTTAAATAGTTTTTTATGGTTCCTACGTAACACAATTCAATCACAAAAAAATGTTGCATACATGATTTCAGGTAGCATGAGTTTAAAAGATAGATTCATAGAACAAGTGAATGGAAAAAAAGGAGCTTTTGGTGGAAGAATGTTAACTATTGATATAGAAGAGTTTAGTTTTGAAACAACAAGAAATTATTTAAGTGAAAAGGCTCCTGAATTAAAATTTACAGAAGATGGTTTTGAAAGGTTTTATCTTTGCTCACAAGGAATTCCATACATGATTAATACCCTCGCTAAATTCCTACCAACAAATGTGGAAATAAGTAAAGAAATTGTAAAGGAAGTATACATTAAATCTTTAAACATTTTGGCTAACCAAGACATAGAATCGTGGTTTAACTTAACAAGACAGGAACAAAATATCATAACAGTTTTAATGGAAAAACCTTTACGTAGAATAGATTTAGCAAATAAATTAGGTGTAACCTCTGGATCAATAAGTAATCAACTAAATAAATTAGAAGATTTGATGTTTATTGAAATTAATGATGAAAAAAAGTATTCAGTATGTGATTCAGTTTTCAAAGTTTGGTTAAATAGACACTATGAAAAATATGGTTTTTATCCACACAAATACTCCTTAAACTTAGATTAAAATATTATTTAACTTCATATCCACATTATAAGTCAATATTTTGTCATTTATTATTACGGATAGCATACTGGTTTATAGTTTATTATTGTTTAATAAGAATGTAAAAAGAAATTTTTGGAAAGAAGTGTTGTGGAACCTAGAATGTTCCACCTCCACCTCCACCAAATCCACCTCCACCAACATCACCAATGCCACCGTAACCACCATCCGAGTCTGATGTTTGGAAAGTTGCAAATGATGAGTCCATTTGATGGAATCCTCCATAATATGTAAATAGTATCAAATCATTATCTGCTATATAATTGTCAGGCACTCCTCCTACCTCAAAATATTCTCTCATAGTCTCTGTTGCTTCATTTGCACATCCTAGTGCTGCTGCGTATACTAGGTATTTTCCCCATACCTGTACTGATGCTGGAGGTCTTTCCTTTATTAAACTGTAATCACATAAGTACTTTTTAAAGTTCATCCATTTGTCATGATATTCTTTTCCTTCTTTAGTCCATCTTCCAAATACAGTATTTCGTATACTTAATAATACTATTGCCTCTAGGATTATAAACATTCCGCAAAGTGCTATGAGAATAGTCACAATACCCAATACAAAAATCAAAATACCCATTATAATCATTAGAATTGAAACTATTTTAAATACTTTTAATCCTTTACGATTAAAGTAACGTTTTTCCAGCGAATCAGGTACTGAATTACTTGCCTTTTTCTCCCAATTAGACATAAAATTATAATATCCTCCACGTGTTTCTTTTTCAGAAATATCGGCCATGGATATATAACCATTTGAATCAATAAATTTTCCAAGATATTTTATTAAATCAAATTCATAATCTTTTAATCCATCAATCCTCTTGTGTGCCACATTTATTATTGTGTTATCTGAATTTACGGAGACTATTTTAAGATATCCTCTATCAATTAAGTCAAGTAATACTGCATTGAATGCCTTGAAGTCTACCTTACCCACATCATCTACGAAAAGGTCATTTACTTCAACAGGTGTTGAATCCGTTGGCAGGTCATATTCATATTCTGCGTTATAATCAATCTTTGGTTCCCGTCCAAATATTAGATAAATGCCTGCCGGCAATAACATTACAATAGCTATTATTGCAATAAATACCATTGAATAAAATTTTACATTTTGTTGTTTTTTTGCATATTTTTCCTGGTCTTGCTTAATTTTTTCTTTCGCATCAATATTAATGACTTGTGCATTTTCAGTGCTTTTAATATAACTTTTAGGCATTATTATTCTTTGTTCGAAGTTAGTATGCTTCGGAATATTTTTTGATGTCGTTTCAAGTACATCACCATTCCAGCCACTACTTGTTACATAAGTATCTGGGTTGTTCCAATATTCACATTCAGAGCTACTACCCGGAATTTTTATATATGTTTTAAGTGAATTTACTTTAGAATTCCATTCATTACCCCATGACATGTACTGGCATTCTGCAATGTCATTATATACTTTCACACCCTTATTAAAGGTGTATTTATAAATTACTTTGACTTTTTCATCATTTACTTTCTGAGTTTTCTCTTTATCCTTGTATAACCATGCTTTTATACGAGTTTTATCGGAATACTCCAGAACTTCAAGTGTATTATAGTAACCTGGAGTTTCAACAGATATATTTGTTACGCTTTGATCTCCCCTTAATGGAATATCCCTATATGTACCATTAACTTCTCCATCTATATCATAAAGTATTTCTTCTGTTATTATACAAGAACCATCATCTTCTATTTCAACATATTTAACTGCTTCAGGTATCTTGTAATCCCCATTTGCCGCAAAGGATACTGGAACGATTAATAACATGAAAATTAATAATGGTATTATCTTCTTAGAGTTCATAAACTTTTTCACCTCTAAAGATTCCTATTACGTTAATACTTAATTTAAACAATATAGTAAATAATTCTTTCTAAAATGGATGAAACAATATAATTAAACCAGTAATTCTAATCCATCTTTATTAAAATAATTATTAAAGTATACTTTATTTTTTAATCAAGAATTATAGTCTAATTACTACGATTTTATTAATATTCTTGTCATAAATACATAATAATATAAATGATTAGTTTTATATATTAAAATACAGTAATGTTTTTTTAATTTTATTAACTGATATTTTAATATAATCATTAAAATAATCCGAAAAATTATTAAAACACTAATTGGAAAAAGGAGGTGTAAATGGACAATATGACCTCATCAAAGTCAAAGAGTTTATTTATAATATTCATAATATTATTATTAATAGTCGGACTTTCAATAGTTTCAGCAGCTAACAATTCAAACACTCACAATACCAAAAACAAGTCAGTAAGTGTTGCAAAAGATGTGACAAAAAAACAAGTAACTAAAACCAGTGTTCCTAAAGTTAAAAAAGAAGTCAAGAACACGACAAAAGCATTGACAAAGAAAAACACTACTAAAAAATCAGCAATTAAAACTGCCCATAAAAAAACTATTACAATAACAGAAGACAATGCAAGACAATATGAAAATTATGATTTCGAGGACAACACGGAAATTATCATTGACACTACACTGGATGACTATGCTTTTGACATTACAAAACAAAACATTACAATTCGAGGTATTAATGGTGCAACATTAATCAATTCACACATTACAGTAACAAACAATGGTAACTTAACACTAACAAACCTTACTATGAACAGTGATGACAATAGTTTCTACAATGAAATAGTGAATATTGACAGTGATAACAACATAGTATCCAATATGAACTTTACTGACTATAAAAACAGTAAAAGCAGAGACTACAGTAAAGTAATTAACATTAATGGAGAAAACAATACTGTCGTTAATTGTAGCTTTAATGTACAATACTTATCTAAAAACATTGACTGGACAAATGGAGGAATCATTACAGTAGCTGCTATAACAAACTATGGAAACTATAACAACATTTCACATAATACATTTGATGTTAAAGAACTAGAGTCAGATGCTTACTTCGGTACCATAATGGCAATACACAACAAGGCAGACAATGTTACAATAGACCATAACAACATTACGATGGACGGTTTTGTTTACCTATATGCGATTGACGTTTATCTAAACAATAACACCATTACAAACAATAAAATGAGTGTAATATCACATAGATACGCTAATGGTATACAAATTACTGGAAAATCATCAAATAATCTTGTTGAAAACAACACAGTATACGTTAAATCACTTGGAGAAGAGGTTTTTTCAGGTATTACTGATGTTGCTTATGGAATTATCTTAACTGAAATGGATTATCATGGTGGAGAATATAATATTGAAAATTCTCAAACAGCAAACAATGTTATTAGAGGAAATCTAGTAATGGGTAGTGGAACTCATATGTATGGTTATGAACAGTTTGGTGGTACGAATACTACTATAGCTGACAATGTAATAGACATTTCAGGTAATTATACAATGGGTATGGGAGTTATTGGTTTAAATACTGTTATTGAAAATAATCAAATAAATTCTCGTGGTAGCACAAATTTAACTGACTCATCAGCTGATTACCTTAGACCACAAACTAGTGGTGTGTATGTATACTATAGTAATTCAACTACAATACGAGGAAATCGTGTGAATACTTATACTGGTCCAGCAATAGTACTTGAAGCAGATAGAAATGCCAATATTCATGATAACAAATTTGAAACAAGAAATAATGATTATGCAGTAGTTTCTAGAAGAGAAACACGTGGAGCAAGAATATCAAACAACACTTTCCGAGGAAGTGAAACTTTATCACTTGAAGAAGGCAATGAAATCGGTGAAAATAGGTTCGGTTACGACCCTGATGAAGAGGAAAATCAAGGAAATAGTGGAAGCAATTCTACAATTCCAAACAATAACCCTAATAACAATAATCCAAACACTAACAACAACCAACCAACTAACAATCAACCTTCTAATAATCCAAACAACCAGCCAATTAACACAAACCCAAATACAAATCCAATTAACAATAATCCAAATAATCCAGTTAATCCAAGCAATCCCAATAACAATAATCCAGTAAATCCTAATAACAACAACCCAACCAACCCAAACAACAACAACCCAAACAACAACAACCCAAACAACAACAACCCAAACAACAACAACCCAACCAACCCAAACAACAACCAAAACACTAACCCTAATAACAACAACCCAGTAAACCCAAACAACAACAATCCAACCAATACAAATACACAACCAAACAATGATAAGCCAAGCCAACAGCAAAACACTAACACACAGCCAACAAATCCTCAAAACAATCAGAATAAAAATCTAACAAATACACAGCCAACTCCACAAAATAATATCCCAAATAATCCAGAAACACCAATTCCAGAAACAGATTCAGCAATTGGAAGTGAAAGCCCTTCAACAGGTGCAGGGGATGTAGCGGCAGATTCATCATCTAGTGATGTCAGTCCTAGTTCACCAGATGTATCAAGTACTCCTTTAGCATTTGAAGTACTTAAAAAACAACTAGAAAAAAACAGCACGATAGACTATAAAGAAATATTACTCGTGTTAGTAGGATTACTATTATGTTTAACTTATGGATATAAAAGAGGAACTCAATCATAAATACAATTATAAGCAAAAGCTTATATTTTTAAGTAAGTAAAAAGAAGTTATACTTACTTATTATTTTCTATTTTTTATAATTTTTTATTAAATTTAATTAAAATTAATAATTCTTCCATTATACTTTTAATTTAGTGTTTTACAACAAAAATATATTATTTATAAATTAAACTAATAATAAATAAGAATTTAACGTTTACTTTTTTCAAAAACAAATAATCGTTTTATATAACTTACTACAAATATATATATACATATAATATATCTAGATAAAATTATTATAAATTAAAGGAGTACTCGATAAAATGAAAGTATATTATGACGACGATGTAAACACCAATGTATTAGAAGGAAAAACAATTGCAGTTATCGGATATGGTAGTCAAGGTAGAGGCCAATCCCTCAACATGCATGACAGCGGATTAAACGTTGTAATGGGTTTACGTGAAGGTGGAAAATCCTGGAAACAAGCAGAAGAAGACGGTTTAACCGTAAAAACTATTGAAGAAGCTTCCAAAGAAGCAGACATTATACACATTTTAATTCCTGATGAATTACAAAAAGATGTATATGAAAAACAAATTAAAGACAACATTGAACCAGGAAACACCGTTTCCTTCTCACACGGTTACAACATACACTTTAAAAGAATAAGAGTACCAGCAGATGTAAACGTTACCATGATTGCACCTAAAGGTCCTGGATCCAAAGTAAGACAAACTTACCAGGAAGGATTCGGAATTCCAGGTTTAATAGCAGTAGAACAAGACGCAACTGGAGAAGCATTTGATATTGCTATTGAAATGGCAAAAGCAACTGGTCTTACAAGAGCAGGAGTTATTGAAACCACATACAGAGAAGAAACTGAAACTGACTTATTTGGTGAACAAGCAGTTCTATGCGGTGGATTAACAGCTCTTATTAAAGCAGGATTTGAAACACTCGTTGAAGGCGGTTACCAACCAGAAATGGCTTACTTTGAAACCTGCCACGAAATGAAACTCATCATAGACTTAATTTATGAAAAAGGTTTCAAAAACATGTGGCAAGATGTTAGTAACACCGCAGAATTTGGTGGATTAACCAGAAGAGACAGAATTATTACTGACGAAGCAAAAGCTAATATGAAAGAAATATTAAAAGAAATCCAGGACGGTTCATTTGCAACTGAATTTGCTGTAGAAGGAGCAAGTGCTTATCCTAAACTCTACGCACAAAGAAGATTAGAAGGAGAACTTCTAATTGAGGAAGTAGGTAAAAACTTAAGAACCGCTTGTGGATTAGAAAAAGAGGAATAAGTTTAAAACCTTTATCCTTTTCATTCTTTCTTAAAATAATCTCCCAAGTATTAAGCTATTTTTTACATATTATTATAATTATAAGTTTTTATTGATTATTTAACAATAAATCTTAAAATATATATAACATATTACACAATTCAATATTATATCTTTAGCAAGTTAAAATACCAAATTTTTTTTAGAGTGATTTCAATGTTAACAATTCGAAAAGCAGAAAACAAAGATACAACTGAAGTCATAGAGCTATATAAAAAATTAATTGACCAAATAAAAGACTATAAATCAAATCCTAATTGGAAAAAAGATATTCATCCAAGTAAAAGATACTTAATTGAATCAATTTCATCTGGTGATTTATATGTTGGCGTATTAGATTCAAAAATTGTTTCATCAATAGTTATTAACCATATAGCTGGCAAAGAATTTGATAATGTTAACTGGAATATTGATATAGACAATAAAGAGGCGTATTATGTTCATCTGGTAGCTGTTGATCAGGAATATTCTCATCGAGGAATTGCAAAAAAAATGTTAAAATTCTCATTTAAACTTGCCAAAGATAATAACGTTAAAAGTATTAGATTAAGTCTTAATAGAAATAATCTGGCAATTGAAGGTTTATACACTAAACTAAATTTTGTTCTTGTTGAAACTGTCCAAACATATGTTGAAAATAGAGGCACAATAACTTTTAACATTTATGAAAAACTAATTAATTAATCCCCAAACTATTTACTAAAAACTATCCTTCTTATTCTTAGCCAAAAAAATATATACAAAATCCATAAAATATAAAAATATGAAGTATTATATGGGTATGGATCATGGAACAACTGCCATTAGTTTCAATATTATTGATGAAAATAAGGAAAATGTTGCTTATTTTAAACTTAATAGAGATAAGTTATCAAATAATGAAGTATCATTCAAAGATACATTAAACAAATACATTAATCCTAAACAAATAAATCTTCTAGCAATAACTTATGCAATGGGAGATAACATAAACAGTATTACACCAATGAATAAAGTAAAAAACAAGGGAATAAAATCTCTAAAAGGTGCTGGAAAAGTAACTGGTGGGGGAAGTAAAGTATATGATGAAATTATAGAGCTAAACATTCCATCAGTACTGATACCTGGACTTCACAAAAACAGTACGTTTCTAGATGACAGATTCACAGCAAGCTACTCCCACTGTGCAAGCAGTGAAAAGGTAAGTCTCAGTTACTATGCATACTGTAAAACAAGTTGGAAAAATATGATAATAGCGGATATCAGTTCCAATACCGTTTCTATCCTTATAGAAAATGGAAAAATACGTGGAGCAATTGATGCATGTCTTGGAGCGATGGGATTTATACATGGTCCACTAGATTTAGATATGATTAGAGACATTGATGAAGGAAAAAGAAGTGCAAATGAATGTTTTTCACATGCAGGAATCTCTAAAATTGCCAAAGTAGATTCAAATATTAACAACATTAAAAATAAAATAATAGAAAATGCTGTGAACGAAGACAAAAATGCTGTTTTAGCAATTGAATCATTAATAATGAGCGTTATTATGGAAATCTACGGATTATACGGAATATCTGAAGAGGAATTAGATGGTATAGTACTAACTGGTTCTGGTGGAACAATGACGGAACCAATAAATATTAGTGCCAAAATTAGAGAAAAAATTGAATCTATTGCTCCCGTAAAAGTATTAACTGATAGAAGTGGAGCTATAGGCAGCAGTTACATTGCATATGACATTTGCGAAAATAAAAAAGAAGAAATAATAGGAATTAAAGTGATGAAGGATTAGTCTAAAAACTTTTTTAAATCTATTTTCTTAGTCATGTCTGTCGATAATGCTGTTAGTGTTGCCTTATTAAGAACTCTTAAGGAATAAACATCAGTATGTTCCCCTTCATCCATAATTAACCCACCAACAATCCAATAATATGGATGACCATAAGGATCTATTCTTTTTTCAATATCCGTATCGTACATTTTGTTTGCCAAGTCAGCTTGTACAATTTCATCACTAACTGGTTCTGCTGGAATGTTAAGATTAAAGATATTAACTCCCTCTGGCATTCCGTGTTCCTTAACTTTTTTAACAAATTTTCTAACAATCTTTTCTGCAAATGTAAAATCTATTTCCTGAACTCCATCTTTAAATTTAACATCTTCATGTTTAACCTGTAATGACACTGCAATAGCAGGTATACCAAAATAGGCCGATTCAAAAGTTGCTCCTAATGTTCCTGAGGTTGTAATGGATCTTGCTAAGTTTTCACCTATATTGATTCCTGATATTATTAAGTCAGGCTCCTCATCCATCAAATTTTTTGCACCGACTATGACACAGTCCGTTGGTGTGCCTGTCACAGCATATGCTTCAACGCCATCATCAATTTTTGTAGGTATGGCCCTTAATGGCTTCATTAATGTTATTGCATGTCCAACACCACTTTGCTGATGTAAAGGTGCTACAATTGTAGTCTCACCAATGTCCTTAACCGCATTATATAAGGCTAAAATACCTTTAGAAGTTACACCATCATCATTTGTTATTAATATTTTCATATTAATCTTTTTGTAAATTAGAATACTTATTTTTTAACTTTTATTCAAATCATTAACTTAATATTAAAATTTATGAAGTATCAAGTAAACATAAATTTATAATACTTTAAAGTATAAAATATAAACCAGTAATAAATTTAAACTTGTTAATTTATAAACATTTTTAAATAAAAAAATAACTAGATTACAGAGGGAGAATATTGGAAAAAGAACGATTAATAAGTTTTATTGCCACAATAATGGAAAATAGTGGATTCAATGTGACAACAAACTATCCAGTGAATAATCAAACAATTGACATATATGGAACTCTTAACACCTCTGTTGGTGAAGCAAGAGTGATAGCTGCATGTAAAAACTATGAAGAACCTTGGAAAGTTGGATTAGATATCTTAAAAGATATGGAAAAATTATCTAAGACTGTTGGTGCTTCAAAGATTATAATATTCACAACAAGTAGTTTTTCACATGGTGCTGCAGTATATGCACAAAAAAGAAATATCAAACTAGTTGATAAAAAAGGACTAATGAAAATTGCTCAAAACTATTCTAAAAAACAAAGAGTTGTTTCAGATACTGATAATGATACTGGTCCTGACGTGGATGAAGATGACTTTGAATATGATGAATATTATGAAAGTAATGGAAGACCTGCTAGTTTAAATCCAAATAGAGGCAGTAATTCGCATGCTATATTTTCTAGAAGATTAAGCAGAAACTATTTAAATAGTACCAGCAACCAATATCAAAATTCATCATATAACCAGCCTAGACGTTATTTAAATAATGGTACTATTAGAACTAGAGATTTAAGGAATAATTTATCTGTTGGTATTGTAGGTTTACTTGAATTCTTCAAAGAGCATCAAATTGTATATTTAGTAGTGCTGGTTATTATTGCTGCTTTAATATCATTCATATTTAATAAATTAACTAATGGTCCGTTTACGGGTCTTGGTAAAATAGCAACTAGTGCTATAATTTGTTATGGTGGATTATTACTTGTTGACAGGGATTTATCTGATGTATTATTTAAAGGAAGTATAATTTTCTTCATATCAATAATTATATCCATTGTAACCTTAACACTCTAGTTAAACTATTCTCCCAACAACTTTTTTATCCTTTTTTTAATTTTTTTAACTTAGGAATATTTAAAATAGAATATTAATAGTTATAACTTATAACAAAATCATTCGTAAAAAAATAGAAGCCTTGTTAAAATTGAAATAAATTGATTAAAAAAAGATGTTTTAATAATGAAAATGGGCCGGAGGAGATTTGAACTCCTGATCCCCTCCTTGTAAGGGAGGTATCATACCCCTAGACCACCAGCCCTGTTTAAAACATGTGTAAGCCTTCATGTCAGGCTATGTTATACTATATCTTTTCTAGTATATAAATGTTACCCACAAAAATCAATAAAAACAACACCAGTTAGCCAATAAAAAGAATTATAAATATATCAACAAATTATTATCCAAGCAAACACATATTAACTTACAATAAAAAGTACATTATATGATAGGAGATATCTTAAATGTGTAAAAAAACAAGTATAATCATTATTTATTTCTTAATATTGTTATTTTCATTAAATAATTGCTTCGCTTGCAACACAAATTATCAAAACGAAGATATGAAAAACTAACTTAGAAAAATATGATAACTCAAACACTACAAAAAGGATAATTAATCAAAACTACATAACCAAAAACAACTGCAAAAAAACCTACTCTTACAAAACCATTAATAATACTTTTACACTTTGGAAGTTATTTGATACAACTTTCATATTGGATGATGTAGATTACATAGAGAATAATCATAATCATTATAACCCAATAGCATATATTGAACATCGAAGTGATTTAAATGACAATATTTATGTGACTGATGTTAATAATTCACCATGAATGGATAATTAAAAGAGATATAATTTTGTAAATAATCTATTCTATTTTCATATAATCTTAAATATTATTAAAAAGATAAATAATAACATAAAAAAATATAAGGAAATAATAAAATGGTATTTGATGAAACAGGAAAAATTTGGTTCAACGGCGAATTAGTAGACTGGCAAGATGCACAAATACATGTTTTATCACACGTAGTCCATTATGGAACAAGTGTATTTGAAGGTCTAAGATGCTATGACACCGAAAACGGACCAGCAGTATTTAGACTAGAAGATCACATGAAAAGATTACTTAATTCTGCAAAAATCTACAGAATTGACATTCCATACACACTAGAAGAATTATGTGAAGCAGTAAAAGAAACAATTCACATTAACAAACTAAAATCATGTTATATAAGACCAATAGCTTTCAGAGGCTACAGTGAATTAGGAGTATATCCATTAAACTGTCCTGTAGAAACAGTTATTGCAGTTTGGGAATGGGGACAATACTTGGGAGAAGATGCATTGGAACAGGGAATTGACATATGCACTTCCTCATGGAGAAAAATGGCACCAGACACTATGCCAAACATGGCAAAAGCTGGTTCAAACTACATGAATTCACAATTAGCTAAAATGGAATCTGTAGCAAACGGCTACAAAGAAAGTATTGTTCTAAACTATAATGGTGACGTAGGTGAAGGATCTGGAGAAAACTTATTCATGGTTGAAGATGGAATTATATACACACCAGATTTAGGCTCATCAGTATTAAATGGTATTACCAGAAATTCAGTTATACAAATAGCTAACGACTTAGGATACGAAGTAAGAGAACAACGTATACCAAGAGAAAGAATTTACATAGCTGATGAAGTATTCTTCACAGGAACCGCAGCAGAATTATCTCCAATAAGATCTGTTGACAAAATACAAATAGGAAAAGGAAAACGTGGTCCTATAACCAAAGAACTTCAAGACAACCTATTTGACATAGTTAACAACAAAGTTGAAGATAAATATGGATGGTTAGACTTCTTATAAGTTTAAACCATATCATTTTTACTATTTTTTTTACAAATAATATAACATCAATCTTTAGGTGATTATATTGTTAGATATTATTAGTGCTATTATTTTAGGAGCTGTTCAAGGATTAAGTGAATTTTTACCAATAAGCAGTTCTGGTCATCTTGCATTAATTCCACATTTATTAGGGGTAGAAACTGGACTTGCTTTTGACACAATATTACATCTTGGAACATTAATAGCAATATTCACATTCTTCTGGAAAGATATCATTAACATTGTAAAAGGTTTTATTCTAAGTATAGTAGACCTATCAGAAGGTCTTGATAAATTTAAAAATGGATTAGAGACGAGTGCAGAAAAACGTTTTGCTTGGTTAATACTTATCGGAACTATTCCAACTGGAATAATAGGAGTATTTTTTAAGGATGCAGTAGAAACAATCTTTAGAGGAACATTGTTCATAGGATTTTTCCTTATCATCACTGGATTAATATTATATTACTCCGAAAGACATTCATCAGGCAATATACAAGCTAAGGACATGACATTTAAACAAGCAATAATTGTTGGAATATGTCAAGGACTTGCAGTACTACCTGGTATATCACGTTCTGGTTCAACAATTGCTTCAGGATTATGTCTAGGTTTAGAAAGAGAATATGCGGCCCGTTACAGTTTTCTTCTATCAGTACCGGCCGTTATAGCTGCAGGTGTACTTCAAATTAAAGATATTATAAATATGGATGCATCAATTACTGTTTTAATAGCAGGATTTTTATCATCAGTAATATTCGGTTATCTTGCAATAAAATTACTTATGAAAATGATTAAAGGTTGGAGTTTAGACATATTTGCTTACTATTGCTGGATAATTGGAGCTTTAACCATTATCATAACAATCATAATGGGATAAAAAAAAGAATATGTATTAAAGGTATCTTCCCCTTTTTTCTATTTCATCTATTTTTTTAACAACTCTATCATCATCATAAGCATCCAAGAAAATATTAAATAGATTATCTGATTCTTCTGGAATTATTGTGGATAACGATTTTTTAAATACTAAAAGGTCTGTTCCCTTATCTTCCAATAAATTACTATACTTTCCAAGTCCAAAGTCAATAAAGACTACTTTTTCATCATCAACCAGAATGTTAGCAGTTGTCAAGTCACCATGTATAATATTGTTATCATGCAATAACCTAACATCATTTCCTATATTCTTAAATATGGTGATTAAAGCTTTAATATCGCTTGTATCAATTTTTTCTTGAAGCTGCATAGCAGAGATATTTTCCATAATGATACTATAATTTTCTAAGTCAATGGAATATATGAATGGCGTTCTTACTCCAGCATTTTTAGATTCATTCAATAACTTTGCTTCTTCCTTAGTTCTTTCAAGCCTTAATTTGTTATCAATTTCCTTAGTTCTATATCCTTTTGAAACCCTACTTTTTATAATTGCCTTTTTTTCATCATAGTACGTTTCAAGAATATCTGCCTCTGCTCCCTTATGCTTAATGGAAGCAGGTAATGCTATATTATGTTCCTGTTTTTCCTTTATCCAGGTTACTTCAACTTGATCTGTACGATACTTAGGGTTAATATAACTGTTTTTAATACCTGTTAAATTTTCATTATAGGACAATAAACCAAGTCTTGCTATCATTGAACCATTATCACCACAATACTTCATTGGAGGCATGTAAAAGTCCACATAATGTTCTTCACACATTTGCTGTAACATTTCCCTTAGTTTCTTGTTAGCTGCTACACCACCACACAATAAAACTTCATCCTTGCCAGTGTAACTTAATGCTCTTTCTGTTACCTCACATAACATGGCAAAACATGTTTCCTGGAAGCTATTGCATACAACATCCAAGTCAACACCTTTCTTATACTTATTAATTGCACTGGTAAGTATTCCTGAGAAGGATAAATCCATACCCTTAACAATATAAGGCAATTCCACAGTTTTATCCGTGCTTTGAGCATGTTTTTCTACTATAGGTCCACCAGGATGTCCAAGTCCAACATCTCGAGAAAACTGATCAAGACAATTACCTATTGCAATATCCAATGTTTCACCAATAATCCTGTACCTTCCTGTTTCATAACTAATTATCTGAGTGTTTCCACCACTAGCATATAACGTTACGGGATCTTTAGCTCCAGTAGTTAATTTTCCTATCTCAACATGACCTATACAATGATTCACACCAATCAACGGAACACCAATATTCTGTGACAAACTTCTGGCAGCTGTAGCAACTGTCCGTAATGCCGGACCTAAACCAGGTCCTTTAGCAAACGACACCAAATCAATATCATTTAATGTTAAGTTAGCCTCATTCAACGCATCCTTTATCAGTGGCACTATATGTTCTGCATGAAAATTAGCTGCTTCTCTTGGATGAATCCCACCAACCTCAGGATATAATTGATCACCACAAGTAGCAAGTATATTTCCATCAGAATCAACAATACCAATACCTGTCTTTTCCGCAGTACCTTCAATTCCTAAACATATCACAGTATAACCCCTTTAAATCAAAAAAGCTTTAAAATCAAGGCCTTATTTCAAGCATTCTTTAATTATCATTCATAACTATTATTATATTTGAAGTAAATAATTATTATTATATTTGTTTAAAAAAAAATATATGAGGAGAAAACATGGTCGACAACGTTAAAATTTTCGGATCAGACAAAGTACTAAAAGAACTAGAAAAATCAGAAAACATGGTATTTGCATGTGTATTAGGAAACACAGCCGTTTCAAAAATTGAAGGAATAAGTGGAGCAGGTGGATCACCAGAAATGACCCCATACACTCCAGCACTTGATGTAGAATTAATGCTAAGAAACGCAGCATTAAGTCTTCCAGAAATAGCAATAACAGAATCAGACGAAGTACCTGCACCAACACCAGGTTTATTAACAAAAACAACATACGAATTATTAAATATGCCTTTTGTAGCAGTGAGTGCAGGATTAGAAGTAGAACCAAAAACATCATACATTAGCTTAAACGGACAACCAGGTGGAGACCTAAGAGAAGGAAAAGGTGTACCAAATCCTAAGGAAATCTTTGACAACGCCGTAGAAACAGGAAAATTATTATCACAACTTGCTGACCACCTAATGATTGGTGAATCAACACCAGCAGGAACAACCACAGCACAAGGTGTACTTACAGCATTAGGATATGACGTTGAAGGAAAAGTAAGCGGATGTATGATGCATAATCCCCACGAACTAAAAACAAGCGTTGTTAACGCAGCATTAGAAAAACATAACCTAAAACCTGGTGACCTAAAAGATGACGCATTTAAAGCAGTAGAAGTTGCAGGAGACCCAACGATTATAGCAGCAGCTGGATTAGCAATTGGAAGTAGCGTACCTGTAACATTAGCTGGTGGAACACAAATGACAGCTGTAATTGCAACAATTAAAGCAATAAAACCAGACTATGATTTCTCAAATATTGCAATTGCAACAACAGTATACGTAGCAAATGATGAAACATCAAACATTTTAGATATTGTAAATCAGATTGCAGATGTAGCAGTATATGCAGCAGACCCTAAAATGGAAAATTCATCCAACCCTGGTCTTGCATCATTTGCTAAAGGTTCAGTAAAAGAAGGAGTAGGTGCTGGTGGAAGTGTATTATATGCTTACCTTAAAGGAATTACACCAGAAGAATACCTTGCAAAACTTGAAGAACTAACAGCAGCAGTATTTGGATAAATTAATT
>JAFRMD010000042.1 GCA_017430835.1 Methanosphaera sp. | reverse complement strand
TGCATTCGTCGTACTTGATTGCTTTGTCAAGTAGTTCGAATACTCTTTCTTTGTCTCCGATGGCAACGCCATCGATGTATAGTTTCTGATTTCTAATTTCCATGCTTTCACATCCGCATTTTTTGAAGTAATTTTTCATGTTCGCCAAAACATGAGTAATTGCTTCTTGTTTTAATATTGAACTTATTAGTATATAAACTTATTCATATATTCTAATATACTAATATTATCATAAACTATTATATAATTATATGAATAACTATAAATAGTTTAAATTACAAAAATAACATTATAAAATTATTAAAAATAAGAATGGGGGATTTTTCAATATGGAAACTGATAAAATAACATTTATTACAGATGCAGAGTTAAAGAAAAAACTCAAGATAATCGCAGCCAAAAATGACACAACTATCACAAACATCTTGAATGATTTCATCAGATCATATGTTAGTGAAAACGAGTAATCTTGAAACACATTAAATTTTTTCAAAAATAACTACCTAAAAATCATTTAAAAGCCGAGCTAACACATTATAACTTCGCATTCTGTCTGCGACTATTTCAATAAAATTTAAATAGCATTTAAGATAAATATATCTAATGGTTATAAGAATACTTTCACATCCGCGTGACTTATTTTTAATAACCAGTGTTTAAGGGCTTGCGATGTGCGCCAACACAATGACCAAGTCCTCAAAACACAAATGTTACAATTATAATATCTATTTTTTCAAATATTTATAATCTTGTTTTACAATATATTTTGGGGCAATTATATTGTAGATTTTCACCACCAGGTTAGGTGATCTAAAAAAAATAATTTTTTTTAATTGAGTACTGTTTTTGATGGTTGATTATAGTTTAGTAATTGAACTATTTAAATGTATTGTTTTAGTTTTATTAAGTTTTGTTTAATATTTTTTAATATTTTTATTAGTTTGTTTATCGATTTTTGCAAAAACACATGGGTCAAACATCCAAAAAAACAAATAAAAAATAGTGAAACGTACAAAAAAAATAACACAAAAAATAGCTGAAAAAAAGTAGTAAAAAAAATAAAATGAAATCTCCTAATACAACCCACAAGATTTATAATCCTCTAACGTTTTTAATTGAACATTTAATTTACGAGATAATTTATCCCAAAATTCAATTTCAAGACGAGTCATAAGTTCCATACGCCTATTATATTCAAATTCTTCAATAACTCTTTCACCTAATTTATCATGCACGCATAATTCAAGTAGCCCATTAATGACTTCATCTGAATAATTAGGGTCCCATTCAGTTTTTTCTAATAATAATAAAAAATGGTTCAAAAGCATGAATATTATTATGTAATTTATCCTATTTAATACTAATATACAAGGTGATAAAAAGAATCTTAAAAAAAGTAATCAGAAAATGTTGATTCATTATTGTAAACTGGGACCTTACAAATAATGAACACAACAAGCATAAAACCATACACATAAGAACAGAAATAGTTTTATGTATTAAAGTAGAGCAACATAATATTTAAATCTA
>JAFRMD010000004.1 GCA_017430835.1 Methanosphaera sp. | reverse complement strand
CATCTCCTCAATAATCGGTGTTTCAGTCACTATTCTATTGAAAGTACTGTTAATTGTTTCACATGCTGTTTGCACTCTAACCTCTTCAATACGCATACCTTTAACACGAGGATGCAATTTAGAGCTCCTGACCTTTGATGCTGCCTTACTCGCCCTATTAAATGCTTTATCAATAATTTCATCAGGTGTTGGTATATTTGGCAATTTCATTCTTCAACCTCCCTCATTTTTCTTCAAATATTTGTGCTTGAAAACTATAAATTTTCGTGTTCTCATCTTTCCAAGCATTTATATTTAATCCCGCCTTATAACATAAATTTTCTAGGAATGTTTTTAAATCCCAATTTTGTTCAACTGGTACTTGTGGTAACAATAATCCTCTATTATGTCCATTTTCTATAATTAATCCATCATTTCCAACTTTTAAAAGTTCAAAATAATCTTCAAATGATTTAATTTCCACCAACATGGGTTTTGTTAACACACTGATTTCTAATTTAACTTTTTGAAATTCAGAAAAAGATATTGGGTTAAATCTAGGATCTTGTACTGCAGCTGCTATAGAAACATCCAAAAGACCATTTATAAGTTCCATATATGGTTCGGGATATCCTATACAACCACGTAAATTTGAATTTATAGATAATGTAACAAATACTCCTAATTTTTCATAAAATATCTTAGGCAAATCAGAGGGGAGAATATAGTCATCCCCTTTCAGATATGTGTCAATATTTTCCCTAGCTATTTTAAGGAGCAATTCTCCTTCTTCTGGTGTTAATTTTTCTTGTTGCATTATTGTACTCCACCCACTGTTGCTTTACTAACCCTTATGTGTGGTCCACCATCACCTACAGGTACTGTTTGACCATCCTTCCCACAGAATCCTACACTTAAGTTAAAATCAGAACCGACTCCTGTGACATTATTAAGTATATCCAATGTTGTACCAGATAATGATACATCACGCAAGTGTGTGCTTAATTCTCCATTTTCAATATTATAAGCCTCTACTGCATTGAACTGGAATATTCCCTTACCTGTATCTACCTGTCCTCCACGTGACCCTTTAAGATATATTCCATTAGGTATATCTTCAATTAACTCATCAAATGAAGAATCCCCTGGCTTAATATAAGTGTTACTCATACGAACTAATGGTTTATTACTAACAGATGCTCTTGCATTACCACTGGATTCACCATCCCCCACCTTACTGGCTGTTTCTCTGGAACTTAATACTGAATTAAATATTCCATCTTTTACTAATGTTGTTTTTTCTGATTTTGTTCCTTCTACATCATATGGATAATATCCAAATCCTGTTTCTATAGATGCATCGTCAATTACCGTAATCAACTCAGAACCTATTTTTTGACCCAGTTTCCCTTTAAGTATTGAATCATTCTGAAGTATGATGTCTGCTTCAGATGCATGACCTAATGCCTCATGTATAAATACACCTGCAAGTTCAGGATCCAATATAACGGGGAAATCACCAGAAGGAGGTGTTTTTGCACTCAACAAACTTATTGCTTTATTCGATATACCAGTAGCAAAAGATTCCAAATCAGCATCTTCAACTATTTCAAAACCATTTACCCCACCTAAGCTTTTGTGTCCTATTTGCATTACTTCACCATTTGATGCTACCGCATTCATAGACAATACTGTTCTATTATTATCACTTAGAATATTTGTTCCTTCAGAACTGATTATTAAATCTGTTGATTGAGATTCTGATAAAGAAATATTAGTGCTTTGAATTTGATCCAATTGTGCAATTTTATGTAACTCTTTCATTGTTTCTATTTTGTCTTCAATAGAAATATCTTCGATTTTTATTTTTGCTTTGGATTTAACTATATCTTCTTCAGGGTTTGTTGGAGTTAACTTAACATCACTTTTTAGTTGATTAGCTATTGTTGTTGCATTTTCAGCTACTTGTTCAACTTTATCTATCTCACTAGTAAAAGCAGATCCCCATGCCCCATTTTGTAGTACTCTTATACCAATAGCATAATTTATTCCGGTATCCACATTATCTATTTTTCCGTCTTTAAGTACTACTGCATTATTAACTGAGTTTTTTACTCGAATATCTGCATATTCTACTTTAGATTCTAATTTTTTTATGATATGTTGAAAATAATCCACATCTATTCCATTATGCATATTACGCCCCCGTTAACTATTTGAATAATTTTTTTAGCAATAGATTAAAATTAGTTTTAAGAATATATTTAATTTTATAAAATAATTTATGTAAAACATAGTAATTAATTGTTTAGAAATAAAAAAAAGTATCATAGTATTAATATATGAGAATAATTATAAAAGTGGTGAAAAAATGATGAACATATATTCATCACAATTGAAGATATGCAACAATTATTTTCCAATATGCATTGTCCATATTTTATACAAATAAACAAAATAAAATGTGAATCTAATAATTCTTAATATAATATAACAAAACTTATTGAAAGAATTTAAAATAGAATTGTAGCACTCTCCCCAAATAAAAAAAAAAATATGAAATTAATCATAAATGTTTGACTAAAGTATTGTAAGCATCCCCTACTGTTAAAGGATAACCTTCAGCACCAAATGTAATATCATCTTCGTTCTCAAGCATCTCGAAAATCTGACCTACCCAAGGTAATCTTAGGTCCGCTTGCTCAATAACCTCATCATCACTGAAAACTTCACGACAAGATCCTCTTTTAAGAATTTTACCTCTTCTTAAAACATTGATATTATCCGAATACATTGGAACCAAATCAACGTCGTGAGTTGAAACGATAATTGTCATTCCATCAGAGTTTAAATCATACAGTAATTGCATTATAGCTGAAGCACCATTTGGATCTAAACCACTGGTTGGTTCATCTAAAACCATTACTTTTGGTTGCATAGCTAAAATACCTGCGATTGAAACACGTTTTTTCTGTCCCCCACTTAAGTGATGAGGTGCTTTATGAGAATACTCTGTCATTCCAACAACTTCCAATGCATTTTCAACTCGTTTTTTAACTTCGTCTTCAGGAAGTCCCATGTTCATTGGACCAAAAGCAACATCTTCAAATACTGTAGGTGCAAATAATTGATCATCAGGATTTTGGAAAACTACTCCTACTTTTGCTCTTGCTTCAAGTAAACTTTTTTTATCATACTCTAATTTTTTACCTTCGATATAAATTTCACCAGATGTAGGTTCAATAATACCATTAAAATGTAAAAAGAAAGTACTTTTTCCTGCCCCATTAGGACCCAATATTGAAATCATTTGACCTTCTTCAACTTCAAAGTCAATTCCATTAATTGCTTGAGTCCCATCAGGGTAATTATAATGTAAATCTTTTATTTCTAAAATTTTTTGAGCCATAATTTTTTTCTCCCAATATCTTATCTACTTAAATACGTTATATGTTCCACAAAGATATATAGCTGCAATTATTAAAACAACAAACAATATTATTAATACCCAATCTTTTAATGTCATATCTCTAATGGAATCCCCATCACGTAGCATATTTAATTGACCATTGTAACCCCTTGAAGCTAAGGCTTTATAAGATATTTCACCCTGCTCCCAAGTTCTAATAAATACCATAGTTGCCAATGATGCTAAACATTTCATCCAGTTCATATAACTATTATAGCCTAATCGGGTTTTCTGAGAATTGTACATTGTTGCTGTAACATCCAAGAACATGAAAATATACCTATACATTAATATTGCTAAATCAGTTACTACGGTTGGTATATGAAGATCATGGAAAATTGCAAATATACGATTCATAGGTGTTGTTAAGATTAAAAAACCTAAAGCTGAAACACCACCTAATACTCTGAAGAATACAAGAACTGCTTGATTAATACCACCTTTGGTTAAACCTATTCCTAAAAATCCTAAACTCCATATTTGTTCACCAGTTCCTAAAAATGCTAAAAATATACCTGATAATAGCGCAAAACCTAAAGGTATAGCCATAAATGTAGCATAAAAACTCAGGGGTATCTTAGCATAATGTACTATTAAAACTGAACACAAAATGAAAATCAAGAATGGAACTATTGGAGATTGTGTTAGTAAATTTAATAGTATTGCTAAAACTACAAAAATGGATTTAGTATATATATTAAAATTTGTTAAGTCGTTATTATTTGTATAATGATCTAACGTATCTGCAAAAATCGACATTTTCACCACTCATTAAAAAAAAGTATAATGATTATTTAAAAAATAATCATATTAGTTTTTATTTTTATATTTTTTTTGGGTCCTATACATTCCAAAGACATAACCGAAGATTATACCTCCGATTGCTGCTTGAAGAGCGAATAGTAAACTTTCAATTTCTCCACTAGGTGGTTCCCATACTACATTAGCCCAAGTTTTATAATTTGGGTTGTGTTCTTCAATGTAAGTAGAACCTGAATCGTCTGAACCACCAAAATAACCTTGATCTTCACCTAAACCACTGTACATAATAAATGGTGCGATGAAAATGGCTGCTATTACAATCCATATTATAATATCTTTAGTATCCATTTAATTAGCTCCTACTTCTTCTTTTGGGATTACATTCAATTTTACAAGAATATCTGGTCTTGCATCAACAATGTATTTGTAAATCATTGAAGTTAATAAACCTTCAGCGATTGCTAATGGTATTTGAGTAACTGCAAAGATTCCTAAGAAAGCAAGTAAAGTTGTACCAAAGTTTGCTCCAGGGAATGCTAATGCTAACTCAATAGAAGTCATTACATAAGTAAATAAGTCAGCAACCAATGCTGTAAAGAACATTGAGATTGTTCCAGATACATTCATTTGTCTAAGTCCTTTCCAAACCAAATATCCACAGAATGGACCAAATATTCCCATAGAGAATACATTTGCTCCCATTACGGTTAATCCACCGTGAGCTAATAATAAAGCTTGGAATAATAATGCTATTGTAGCTAATACTGCGGTTACTGCCGGACCAAATAGTACAGTACCTAAACCGTTACCACATGGGTGTGAACAACTTCCACTTACAGATGGCAATTTAAGTGATGATAATATAAATATAAATGCTCCTGAAAGTGCAAGTAATGGTAATGTTTCATCATTGCTTTCTGTAACTTTTTTAATTTGATAAACACCGTAAGCTACTACAATGATTGATAAAACATACCATACTACACACCAAAATGGTGGCAAGTAACCTTCCATAATGTGCATTTAACTTTTCCTCCATTATTTAAACTAATAATTAAAATAATAAGCATCATCTCATCAATCAGTGCAATTCGCACTTCTTAACGAAACAATAATATTATTATATAGTATTTTATATTTAAATATTTTGATAATAATTTAAAAAAACTTTAATATATTTTTATTATACTAATTTTTATTAAAAAATAAATTTTATATTAAAAGTATTTTAATATATGGAATAATAAAAATAATCTTAAAAATAAATTAAATTAAGATGAATTTAAATTAAAAATCAGTTTTACATGAAAATATTATTAATGAAATCTATAATAAATATACTGTAACAAAATGAACAAAAAAATTAAAAAAAATAATAGATAAAAAAAATAAAATATAAACCATGAATATTAAAAACCAAATAATACTAGCTTTAGATGTAGAAGAAAAAAAGGAAGCTTATGATATCTTAGACAAAACAACACCCTATTTAAATACAATTAAAATAGGTTATCCCATCACATTAGCATTAGGCCCTACCATAATAACAGAAATTAAAGATAACTTTGACGTGCAAATAATTGCCGATTTTAAAGTTGCAGACATTGATGCGACAAATGAAAAAATCGTTAGAAACACTTTAAATTATGGGGCTGATTCAATTATTGTGCATGGTTTCACTGGAGAAGATAGTGTCCTTGCATGTAAAGAAGCAGCTGAACAACTAGATAAAGAAATATTTTTACTTACAGAAATGTCTCATCCAGGTGCAGATAAATTTTTAAAACCTGTATCATTAGAAATTGCGCAAATGGGCGTTGATTTAAATATAAAAAATTACGTTGCACCAGCAACAAAATTAGATAGATTAAAAAAAATTAGAGAAATAGTGGGAAAAGAAGCTACCATAATATCACCGGGTGTAGGTTTCCAAGGTGGAACTGCAAAGGATACTTTGGAATATGCTGATGCAGCAATAATTGGAAGAAGCATATATAATTCAGAAAATCCTCAAAAAAGCTTAGAAAATATCATAAATTCGATTAAATGATACTTCTGCAAACTCATAGGACAAATCAAACATGTAAAAATAAATAATCGTTATTGGTTCAAATGAAAATAAATTCAAATTAGGAATTAAATAATTTAATAAACCAAATATTGACAATATTAAAACTGTTATTTTAAGAGTATATCTGTATTTAAATAATTTATCTAAAAAATTTAAAGCTACTCCCTCTTTCTCTTTTTTATCATAATTATCATTTCCTTTTTCATCAACAAATACTGCGATGATACAGATTAACAGACAAATCCAATTAAAACTAGGTACACCTAATAACAACAGCAATATTATCAGCAATATCGCAGACAATATGTGATTTAATGAGTCAACTTTAAAAGCTAAAACAGTGCCAATTAGTATGCTAAGGAATATGCAAGTAGCATCAGCATTTTTCGTTGAAACAAGTACTGTGAATAATACACATAATAATCCACTAATAATTGACATTAACATGTTATTTTTTTCATCAGAAGCTTCATCAGAAATTTTCATAAAAAAGCCAGATAAAGCAAAACAAATCGCTTCAAAAATCATCATATCACGATTCTATATTTTATCTAATGCTCCTGCAACTATTAATGGGAATAATACTGTTGCATCCCCTACTACTGTAACAAGATTTGAACCTTTTTTTGCTTTAGCCCATGATTTTGCTTCTTCAAGAGGTGCTCCACTTAAACTACCTCCTTCACCACGATCAAGAGTAATTTGAATTCCCGCATCTATTCCACCAGTTAAAATGTTAGAAGCTAATGTATAATGTTTTGGTAAACCTCCACCAAGCATGCATGCTGTGACTTTTTTAGAATTATAAACAAAATCTGACAAATCATGCATATCATCAACTGCACTAATAGTAAAATCATGATCTTGACAATATATCCATAATTGTAACCCAATCATGCAATCAATTAAACCAGGAGCAAAAATTGGAACATTTTTTCGGGATGCAGTAGCAATGAAAGAATTATCATCAACAACTAACATTCCAATTTCATATAAAAATTTTTGTATTGAAATTTTTTCATATTTTTCATTGATTTTAGAGAATATTTTTTGAATTTCTTCTTCAAATACTTCAAAGTCATCTGATTTAGTGTAAATATCTGCTATACGACCTAT
>JAFRMD010000041.1 GCA_017430835.1 Methanosphaera sp. | reverse complement strand
TCAACTTGAATTTAGATAAAGTCTTAATTATACTAGATTTATATAATATTCATAAAATACTATGCTAGAAAGTGGTGAACTTAGTTTAAGTTCCAAACATAAACTTTTTCTTTTTACTTCGTTATAGCCATATATAACGAATAATAAATATTAAAAAAGTTCTTCGTTAAACTTCAAATTAAAAATAAATGAATAAATAGATTAAATACACATAAAGCGAATATATTAATAGTGATTTTTCAAAAATCATTATCTTAAAGGAGTCTACCAACTGGAAGTAATGTGTGTTAAGAATAATTATTGCTTTTTTGGTATAGTTTTCTAATTTGTTGGAAAATTATATGTAATCTAAAAAATAAAGATACCAACAGTAATAGATAATTGATGATGGGATAAAATTCTTAAAATTAAGTGAAAAGATTATCAAAATTTTTTTTCTGAGTTTGTCCTTAAAGAAAAAACATATGAGGAAATCATATATGGATTTTTAATTAGTCTTTATCCTGATGTAATGAGATGAATGAATTATTATTGTGAGGTGAAAAAATGAGTGATTATGTTGATTTGGAGTTAGAAAGTCCTTTTCAACCGTCAACTCCTGTTAAACCAGAATTTTTTAAAGGAAGACAAGAAATAATAAAAAAAATATTAAGATATCTTAACAAATCAATGAAATGTGATGTACAACATTTCTTTTTAACAGGACACCGTGGAATGGGAAAAACATCAATAGCAGAATTTATAACTGAAGAAATCAAGGAATTTAATATAGTATCAGTATATGTTTCTAACAAGAATAATAATTCTGTAGATTCTTTAGTATCTAGTATTATGAAAGCATTATTAAATCAGTTACCTCCTCAATCACGAACAGAAAAACTTAAAACTTGGTTTGGAGATCATGTGTCAGAAGTAAATATTCATGGAACCATATTAAAATTCAATTTAGACAAATATAAAGAAGAAGATATTAAAAATAATTTTTTAGATTATCTTTCCATAGCATATAATGAATTAAAAAGTGAATATGATTCAATGTTTATAGTAATTGATGATATCAATGGTTTATCCGAATCTAAAGAATTCGTAGATTGGTATAAACAATTTGCAGATACGGTAGCAGTAGATAATTCTTATAATTTACCAGTATACTTCTTATTGGAGGGGTATCCTGAAAAATTTGATAACCTGGTGGAACTTGAACCATCATTTGGAAGAATATTCCATTATGCAGATGTTGACATATTAAGTGATGATGAAATAAAAAGTTTCTTCAAAGACACATTCAATAGTCTAGACATATCAATTAATGATGATGCCCTTGATTTTATGACAGAATATACATCAGGTATGCCCTTAACCATGCAATTTATAGGCGATTCAGTATTTTGGAACTTAAACAAAAATATAATATCCATACTTGATGCGAAAGAAGGAGTAATACTAGCAGCACAAAACATGGAAAACAATCTGATAAGAAGAACACTTAAACGAATAAACAATCCATTATATGAAGAAATTCTGACAAAAATAGCCTCAAAAAAACTTATTTCATTTTCACAAGAAAAACTAGAAAATATTCTAACAGAAAAAGAAATAGAGAATCTACCACAATTCCTGGAAAAAATAATCAAACTCAATATCATACAAAAAGATGAATATACTGGTGAATATGTGTTCAAAGACAGAATATTCTACACATATTACCATATAAAAGCCTTTGAAAAAGATTATGTATAAACATCTAAAGTAATATAATAATTATTCCTTGCTAAGAATTCTTTGTTTGATTCATAAGCAACCATATCTTTGGGTCTTTTTAATCCAATATTATGTTTTATTCTAATCACAATAATTAAATGCCAAATATTCATATATGTATGATATTCACCTTATTCTTTTTTGATTTTAAATACTTTTTTTGAATTTTTAAATATGATATTGTTATTTTAATATAGTATAAATGAAGAATGGTGAATAACAAAATTAAAAAAAGTTCTTCGTAATAGTTGGGTTTAACGAAGAATATTTTAAAAAAAAATCATTCGTTAAACTTCAAATTAAAAATAAATGAATAAATAGATTAAATACACATAAAGCGAATATATTAATAGTGATTTTTCAAAAATCATTATCCTAAAAGAGTCTACCAACTGGAAGTAATGTGTGTTAAGAATAATTTTTTATTTGGAGAATTAATCTTCTCCATTAATATTTTATTAAAAACTTAGTAGTAAATGGCATCTGTGCTTTGAAAAAGTAGTTAGGCTATTCCACTAAAAATATGACCCAGTAGTAGAATACTGTATGGAAGCTTATTTTCTTTCTTCCATAATTCTTGAAGTAGGTGATCACATGTTAGACATAATAGTACTACTAATAGTACTATATATGCCAACATTTGAGTCCATAATAAGACTCATTTGTTACAAAATAACAATGTTTTCATTACAAGCTTAACAAACATGAAAACATCTAGATAGTGGAATAAGCATCAAGCTCCAAAACGGGCAAGACGCCAAATTAATATACCACTTTACATGATAATATGTAACCTCCAATACATATAATTTTATTAAATTCAAGTTCTTCTAAAGAAGAAAAATGAACTCCTTCCCAGTATCAAATTCTTTATCTGCTTCAACTAAATCTTTAATTTCTTGATATTCCTCATAATCATCCAAAACTTTAGAAATTATATCATTAAATGAATCATTTTTATGACCTATATCTGCTAATCTTTCATGATTTAATAAACTAACCCTAATAACTTTAGTTTCCACTTTTTATCACCATGGTACAATATTTTAATTGAAACAATATCTACTTATCAACATTAGAATACACTATAAACATTACTAACCAAACCACATAATTAATCAGGAAATTATCTTTTTTGATGCTGTTGATTTAGTATTTTTTTGTTGAAAGGAAGTAGTTTATACTAAGTTTTAAATATTTCTTTTCATCTATTATTAATTAATTAAGTAGATAGGATGGTATTATGAATTTTAAAAAGTTATTAATTGTATCATTAGTGGCATTTATGACACTAGGATGTGTTAGTACTGCTAGTGCAGGTTGGTTTGATTTTTTATCTGGTGAGGAACCTATAGACAATGATGTTATTGATATTCCAAATGATGTTATCAATGTGACTTATGAGGATGATAGCTTAAATTTTATTCAAATTTTTGCACACATAACTCAACATAGAAAGATTAAAGGCGATATTAAGGAAAAACAGGAGGTAAAAGGTTATAAGTATGAAGTAGCTGGTTCATCAACAGAATATGAATTAAAAAGCGAGCAACTTGATTTAACTCCCAATTTATTTTCAATAGAAGGTACTGATGATGCATCTTCTTTTAATGAAACTTTGAATAAGATTATGGAGAATAAAAGTTTTAATCCAGCAAATTCATATATCATATTTTATGATAAAGATAATAATGAAATCCATACTAAAAATTTAACCAATGCTAGCTTTTCTATAACTAAAAATATTCCAAAAACTGAATTTGGCGAAAAAGGAGGTTATTTTGTTACAATAAAATTTAATGAAAAGTTAAATAATTCTTATAAAACATTATATTCAAAAGAAAAAGGAAAAGGTAAATTATACTTGTTACTTGACTCAGAAAATAAAAAATATTTAGTAACAATTCCATTGAATTGGGATACAAATGAAAACATGACTTATGATTTCGTTAACTAATATTTATTATACATACTAACCCTATTCTCTTTTTCTTCTAAAACTTTGCAATTGTCTGTTAAATCTTTAATATTTACTTCGTTATAGCCATATACCGAAAAACATCAATAAAAACAATATCTAAAAGCAAACAAACAAATATAATACAATCTAAAACACGTCTTAACAATACTAAAAACCCTTCTAAAAAGGAATAAGATTAATAAAATCTTCTGATAATAACTAATATCCTATTAACATACAATGGTTAATAAAAGAAATTCAAGACTGGAAGGTGAAAAAATAGTATGAAAAGCAAACATATACAAAAGCTTCTATTACTGGTAGCAATCACAATACTACTTGTAGGCCTAGCAAGTGCAGCAACAACCAACAAAATAAGTACAAACAAGGACACGAAAGTAATCAAAGAAAACACCAAAAACATCAAAACAACAACAGCCACAACAAAAAAAGCAGCCACGAAAACTGTTACCAATAATAAAAACCAAACAAATAAAAAAATTAAAGAAGAAACACTGGAGAAGACAACCCAGAAGATAGAAAAAAATAAACAAAAAAATACAAAAACAGAAACAGAACAGGAAGTATCGCACTGGGAAGATTTACAAACCATAATAGGACAAGCAAATACAGATACAACCATAAAACTGGAAAAAGATTTAGACGTGACAACAGAAAAAATCACATTGGATAAACCAGACATAACTATTACGATTGATGGAAACGGACAAACAATAAACGGTAATCAAAAACAAGTATTCTATATTAATAGTGGATCTACTTTGCATCTAAAAAATATTACAATAACAAACGCCAAAACAAACGCAACAGGAACACATACAGAGGCTTATGGAGGAGCAATCTACAACAGTGGAACTTTAATCCTCACAAACTCTACACTCACAAACAACACAGCATACGCAAAAGGAGACGCAAAAGAAGGATTGACAAATCTTTATGCTTATGGAGGAGCAATATACAATAATGGAGGAACTTTAAATATTACACACACCACACTAAAAAACAACACAGCAAAAGCAACAGGAGGTTCTAGTGTGACTGAAGCTTGGGGAGGAGCAATATACAACAAGGGTGGACATTTAACCATCTCACTCTCCACAATAACACAAAACATAGCAACAGAACCATATAATTCTGATATTAGGGGAGCAATATACAATGATAGAGGAACTTATAATATTACAGACACAAAATTTTATAAAAATACTCCCGTCAACTTCATCATAAACAAGACAAAGAACATACAACTAATCAATAATGATAGTTATATTTCTATTGGTAAATTCAGTATCATGGCTGATGGTGAAGTAATTGGAACTGGTACTGATGAAGCTGGTTTAGCACAGTTTACAATATTAGATGAATATGATTACGTGGAAATAATAATAAACGGTACAGATGTTAAAACAAAAAATAATCATTATATACTAAAATCCAACATAGCAAACGTAACTAATTACACTGAATTAGTAGAAGCAATAGAAACAGCCCAAACTGAGAAATATAATACTTATATAATCAATTTACTCCATGGAGATTATAATACTACACAAAATATCAGCTGGCTAGAATCTGCTACTAAGAATTTAATCATTAACGGTAATAATATTACTCTTGATGGAAAACATGAGTATCAATTCATACGAATAGGTCCTGGATTGAATTTAACGCTAAATAATATTACTATTACAAACTATAATGTAACTGTAACAGAAGAAGATAATCAAGCTGATGCTATGGGCGGAGCAATAGAGAATATTGGGGGAAATCTAATTATCACACACTCCACTTTCACAAGCAACACAGCAAACGCTACAACAACAGCAGAGAATACACAGGCTCATGCTTCTGGAGGAGCAATAGATAACTATATGGGAAATGTAACAATCACATATTCCACATTCGCAAACAATCAAGTAAATGCAAAAGCAACAGGAACAGGACCAAGTGTAACTGCTTCTGCTATTGGAGGGGCAATCTACAATTACGATGGAAGTGTAACTATCACAGATTCCACACTCACAAACAACAAAGTAAACGCAACAACAGCAACAGGAGAATATGCAAAGGCTCAGGGAGGAGCAATATACGTACAATTAAATTATCCACATTTAATATGTGAAATTATAGGCAACCATTTTGAAGGCAACCGTGCAAAAGAAGAAACAATATACCTAACGAATACTGAAACAACTACCATTAAAGACAATACCTACAAAAATACAACAATAGGATACAATGATTTCAAATTAACTATAGATTCATCAAAAACAGAATTCCTATCAAATGAATCATTACATTTAAAATATAATGTAACATTAATAAATCAAACATTTTATGACGAAGACATACTGGATAAATTAACCTATGAAATAACAATAGAAAATGCTGAAAAACTCAACGTCACAGGACTATCAGCAAACATAGAACTAAAAAACTACAAAGGAAAATACAAAGCAAACGTTTACAACGACATCTTCCAAACAAGCAACAATGTAGAATTCACAGTATTACTACCTACAAACATAGACATGAAAATAATCAACAACACTATGGGTAATGTAATAATTAACGTCGATGTTAAAGACATTAATAATGAACATGTTGCATCTGGTCTATTAAAAGTGTATAATAATGATAAAGAGATTGCCAGCATAAAACTAAACGGCAAAATCGAAAACATAACATTAAACCTTAACAAAGGAACACAAAAATTAAAACTAGAATACAAAGCAAACAGTAACAACTACTACTCAAACAGTACACTAACAGATAAAGTGACCATCATATCTGCAACCAGCATAACCCTCAAAACTAAAAATATTTATGTTGGCGATAGTATAATATTCAATGGAACACTAAAAGACACCAAAAGCAGAGGATTAAACACCAACATTACAGTAACAATAAACAACAAAAAAGAAACAATAAAAGTAAAAGATGGAAAATTCCAAATAAAATACACAGCAACAAAAGAAGAAAAACTGAAAATCATTGTCAAATTCTCTGGAGATAAATACAACCTGCAATCCAAATTAACAAAAACCTTTAAAGTCAAAAAATTAAAAACCATCATAATAGTTAAAGACAAGAAAATACAAAACAAAGACAAGGTAAAACTGGTAGCAACAGTTAAAGATCAAAACAATAAAAAATTAAGTACAGGTAAAGTAATCTTCAAAATCAATGGAATCACCATCAAGGATAAAAACGGAAAAGCAATAACAGCCAACGTAGCCAATGGAAAGGCAACATTTACATTCACACCAAACAGTAAATACTACAACAAAGTATCCAACATCACAGCAGTATACACAGAAAACAATAAATACCTAAGATCAGAGAATAATGCTAAACTAACACTCACAAAAAGAGATGCAACAATAAAACTACTAACTACAAAACTAAAAGCCATAAAATATGATACAATCACAGTAAAAACAATAAGCAAAGACGAAAACAAGGCAATAAAAGAAGAATACGTAATCTTCAAAATAAACAATAAAACATTAACACAGAACGGTAAAACAATCAAAGCAAAAATCAAAAATGGAAAAGCAACACTCAAGTACAACCTAAATGGACATAAAACAGGAAAATACACACTAACAGCAGTGCTCTCATCAACACCTTACAAGAAAGTAACAAGTAAAACCACACTTAAAATTACCGAAGACAAAATGCACATTGATGCTAAACCTGTGAAGACATCCACGAGTAAAACAAGAATCAAAGCCAAAATCCTAGACACAAAAAACAAATACATCAAAACTACAATAAAGGTTTCATTAAAGATTAATCAAAAAACCGTGGCAAAACAGGTTAAAGTTAAAAATGGAAAAGTTAACGTTAAAATCCCAACCAAGGTAAGTAAGGGTAAACACACATTAAACATTGTAGCTGGACCAAATTACCGTTATAAAGTAACACGTAAAAACGTTTCATTAATAAAAACCTAAAATAAATTTTTTTGTCACCTTCCCATTCTTTTATATTTTTTTAGTGCTTCTGTAAATATTTAAATTTCCATAAACTAATACTCTAATTAATATCTATATTAAATTTATAATCAAAATGTTCGTGATTACTTATTTTACAATGGAAGATAAATTTAACTTTGTCTGGAGTTTAATTTCTTCATTAAATCAAATTATGATTGAAATAAAAATAGAAAAAGTTCTTCGTAATATTCGTGTATAAAGAAGGAAAAAAATAGAAAAAGTTATGTTTCTTATTCATAATAAAGATGAATATTTTTGTAAAAATTAATTTCTACAGTTTATTTTATTCATATAATGTTACTTTATATTATATTAATATTTCATTAAATACTATTAATAATAAATATTAAATTATAGTTAATGATAGAGATTCTATGAAATTAAGTTTACCGTCTTAATTAATGATTTTAAATTTCAATTTTGTGATTACTATGTATGATAAGTTATTTAATAAAAATTTTGAACATATGGAAAAAGATATAGGGTATAAAATTAAGATAACTTTTTAACTAGTTTTTAATAAAATTTTTACAACATTTCAGTTATATATCTTGATTAAAATTGAGAAATTTTAAGTGAATTTTTAAAAATAGAAGAGGTTTGCAACAGAGCCAAATCATTAGGTTATGATGTGCAGTTTGTCCATGTCAAATGCCGAGTCTCTGGAACTGGCCATATCAGATTAAGATTAAGACATAAGAAACATACTGGGGGAAACTGGATTAATCGTGATCCTACTGCAGTAGCAGATACAACTTCAGGTAATGTCAGAGCAATCTGGTGTGAAGATGGATATGTGATAGCTTATGATCCATCCAGGATATTCACAGATTTGTACAGTAGTTAACGTTAATGTTAACTCATTTTCTTTTTTGTGCGACGAGAAATCATCTTTAATTTTGTTCGCACCTTAAATTCTTTCTTTTGGGTGTGTGTTAGTATAGTATTTATTTGAAAGGATACTTTTAACCTTGTTGTATGGGTTATTCTCCCTTGAAACTGCGTTACTGGTAACGGTGGGGTAGGTTGCATGATAAGTAAAGCCTAATCTTACTTCTAGCATTCATGAAGTGGAGGGCGAGAGAAAGACCAATAATTTGGCTAATGTTAAATGAACTCTTATAAGCATCGTAAAGAAAACCAACACGTTAGGATGATTAAAGGATGTGCTAAAGATTGCAGGCAGGTCAGACGAAGTGAAATAGGACGTCTATTGATTACAACCCGTATGTCTGTCGGTGTAATGGGAGAGCCTAAGTTGTGTCGTAGTCTAACAAAAGATAAACTCGGTAAGCCCAGTAAAGTCCAATAACTATTATTGGTAGGGGTTTCTGTGAGGAAATTCTAAGACCTTATTGGGTAATGGATGTTGAGAAAGCTAATACCATCGTGTGTCGTTAAGACGGCAGGAATTTAACAAAATTGGAACTGCTTGATGGATATGCTGACTTCAACAGGTGTATAACCTGATTATTAAACGAATTTGTGGTCAGAGGATGTGTGATGATATTATGAGTCAAATTTCAGTTGAAGAAAACTGTACAAACCTTATTGGTTTGTGTCAGTCCACGGAATTAGACAAACTCGACGAAGAATGGTCCAATATTAATTGGAACTATGTTACTCGAAGCATACATGGGACACAAAAGCGGATAATTCATGCTGAAGAAACTAATGACTTTCGGCGTGTTCGAAGTCTATCTAGACTGCTTTTAAACGATGATAGGACGCTATTATATTCTATTAAAGTAGTTACACAAATTAATACTGGTAAACGTACTGCAGGGGTGGACTTTGAAGTTGTCCTAACGAATGCAGAGCGTATGCAATTATTTTATAAACTCCGTGATTATAAGATTAATCTACATGGGCCTAAACCTGTGAGGAGAACTTATATTCCTAAAAAGAGTGGTAAACTCAGACCTTTGGGTATTCCAACGATACGTGATCGTGTGTTTCAGATGATTTGTAAACTGGCATTGGAACCTGTGTGGGAGGCAAGATTTGAAGCTAATAGTTATGGTTTTAGGCCTTATCGTGGTGCTGGTGATGCAATTGCCAAGATTTATAGTCATGTACGTGGATTAAATCGTCCTTAGATATTTGAAGGTGATTTTAAGTCTTGTTTTGATACCTTAAATCATGATTTTATTCTCGATAAAATTAAACATTTTCCAGCTTACAAAACAATTGCGCGGTGGCTGGAGGCTGGATATCTTGATAAAGGTGTCTTCCACGAAACAAGTAGTGGTACTCCACAAGGAGGTATTATATCACCATTACTAGCTAACATTGCACTGCATGGAATGGAAGAAGCCTTAAGTATCAAATATAACCGTGAACGTAGAAAAGACGGTTCATATACTTATACTAATCAGTCAAAGTATGTTATGGTACGTTATGCTGATGATTTTGTGATATTATGTAAAACAAAAGAAGATGCAGAAGCAATACCAGAAATGCTAGGAAATTATCTTGATGATAGAGGTTTAACTTTAGCAGAAGATAAAACTAGTATTACTCATATTTCCAAAGGATTTGATTTTCTAGGAATCAATATCCGGTCATATGGTAAAATTAGAAAGAAAGTACTCACACGACCATCAAAAGATAATATAAAGTCATTTAAAGATAAAGTAAGACATATTTTCCGGATTACAAGAGGAGGAGACATAGAAACTTTGATTAACTCCTTAAATAACCTGGTAATAAGAACTGCCTATTATTGGAGAATGACTGCGGCTAAGAAAACATTTAGCAAGATGGATTGGTTTATTATACATCATATTAATCTCTTTTTGAAGAGATTATATCCTTGTAAGTCTCATAAGTGGATTAAAGGAAAACACTTTAAACCCTGCAGAGATAAACGGATAAAAGATAATTATTTGTTAACTAATCCAGAAACGAGTAGTCAAATTAAGCGTATGAGTTGGGTTCCTATTAAATATCCATGGTCTATTAAATACAAGGCAACACCATATAAAAAGGAATTCAATGAGTACTTTGAAAGATTTAAATTTAAAAATAATTACCAATGCTTATATAGAAGATAAAATAAAATAGTATTAATGATTAGTTTCTTTAGATAACTACTATGCTTGAGCCGTATGTTCGGAAACGGACACGTACGGTTCTGAGGAGAGGAGGAGAGAGCAACCTCTCTAACTTATCCGACTACTAGGGGTTTTCAGATAATCCCTTTTCCATATGTTGATTTTATTCCATTAACATTCCAAGAGATTATTTTCATAACCTCCAATCCTTCTAATTAATTGTACATATGTTATTATCATCATATAATTAATTCTATTGTAAGTTGATTAGCATTAACGGTAGCCATCACCAATTCAAAACTTATTTTTCGAACCCATTTCATATAGAATAAATTTGCTTTGGGTAAACAATATGCTTGAGTAGTTTTTTTGGAAACTGACACCAGCCGTTGTGAGAAGAAAGGAGTGAGCAATCACTCCGACTTATCAGACAACTAGTAAAATATCCTTGCGACAATTATATTCAAAGCCATCGATTAAAAGATGGATGATGTATCT
>JAFRMD010000040.1 GCA_017430835.1 Methanosphaera sp. | reverse complement strand
TTCTGTTGATTCTTCTTCAACGCGTGTTTTTGCAATATTTGCTTTTACTTCACTAATATCCGGAATTTCTTCTTTATCATTTGTTCCTTTGATATCTTGCAGTAATGATTCTATATCAACAACATCTTTGTCTTCTTCCGTTGAATCTGAAGATTCTTTAATTATGTCCCTAATTTCAGTGTTATCTTCAGTTTCTATGATGGATTCATTAGCTTCTTCAATAATAGGTTCATCAACAACAGGTTTTTCAACAGTTGGAGTAACAATAGGTTCAGCTTCTATTTTTACTTCTTCCAACTCCTCTTGAGTTACAGGTTCTGGTACACTATTTTCTTCAACTTTAGTAGTTTCTTCTACAATAGGTTGAGTTTCTGTTATAGGTTCGGCTGTTTTTTCTACTGTTGGTGTTACTGGTTCTTCTTCGACATAATCATCAAATATGTCAACTACATCATCACCTATCACATCACCTATTACTACATCACCTGCAACAACTTCTTCAGTAGTAGTTACCGGTTCTACAATTTCATCTGCAACAGGTTCTTCTTCAATAGTTTTTGTAATTGTTTCTTCAACTGCCGGAGTTACAGGTTCTGGTATAGAGGTTTCTTCAACTGTTTCAACAACGTTTTCTGTAATTGGTTGAGAAAGTGTTTCTGTAACATTTTGTTGGGCTATTTCCCCAATAGGTTTTTCATCTACTGATACATCTTCAATTGATGTTTCTTCAGGAATGTTTTCAATAGCTTTCTCCAAATCAACTTCCATTGTCTTAAAACCTTGTGAATTATTTTGAGGTTTTATTCTGTTTTTTGGTTTAATTGGATTAGATAATGTTGATTTTGCTGCTTTAATACCTTTAGCAACATTATTGGTTGTTGTTTCAACTTGTTTAACTTCTTCAACATTTTCTGTTGCGGATTGTTTTATATTTTCTTCTCCGACTATTGGTGCTTCTTGCCATATTACGTGTTCTTCTTTATCTAAAGCTTTTAATGGATCATATTCTTCGGTTGCGAATAGGTTACTTGCTGTTGTCCCACATTTTGGACAAATTTTATCTTCACCTAATTCTGAACCACATTTACTACAAAGCATGCATTCTCCCTCGGTTTTGGGTTATTAATATAATTTCATCAAATAATTACGAGATTAAATTATCTTGCATTTGTCACAAATCTAAATTATATACTAAATATATGTTATATGTTTTATATTATTTAAATTATGATATTTTTCAAAATCAATAATTAATTAATTAAAAAAAGTTATAAAAAAGGAATTTAAAATATTTGAAAATAGTATAAAATGCAATAGGTCATTATTTAACCAATTACCCTAAGATTTTTTGCTAAAATTTTAGGAGTAATACAAGAACCTACTTGTCTTGATTCCCCTTTAATTGCTATTGCATCTTCCATAATTTTAAATATATTACCTGAAATCATTGCCTTTTTTATAGGATTAGCTATGCTTCCATTTTTTATTTCAAAGGAATTTCTAGCTTCTACTGAGAAGTCACCAGTTATTGGATTTGCAGTATGTGCTCCCATAACACTATGAACTATTATCCCTTCACCAATATCATCTATTGATGTTGAATCTTTAAAGTCAAATTTAAGGTTTGTGAATCCTACTGAAGGAACAGAACTATAACCGGACCGTACTGCATTTGAAGTTGTTTTTACATCCATTTCATCCTTGTTTGCATGATATGTGTCGTATACAAATGAATTCAATATTCCATCCTTTATTAATTCTGTTTTTTCTGACGGTGTTCCCTCATCGTCAAACATGGAGGAACGATTTGCACCTTCTATAGTTGCATCATCAGATATTGAAAGATTTTCATTTGTTACTTGTTGACCTAATTTATCGGCAAACTGTGATCTTCCCCTTTGTGTGTTTTCACTATTTAATGCAGAAAGAAAAGTGCTTAAAAGAGATATTGCTGCAAAATAATCCAGGATAACTTTTGTATCCCTTGTTTGTGTTGATTTACCTCCACATGAATCTTTGGCCAACGTTGTTGCTTCATTAACTATTTTTTCCAAGTCTATTTCATCCTTATGACTAACATCATATGCATATGCACTTGAAAACAATTCATCATCAACAGTATTGACAGATATGGAAGCTCCCATTGCTGTTTGTGATTCGGACACACATACATCATTTGAGTTTGCAATAGTTGTTTCCGACATTGATATTTCATATTCTCCTGATGTCGGTTCACAATCATTTTCCTTTACCATGTTTATCATGGATTGACATGATTTTATTGCATCCTGCAAATTCAATTGCTTTACTGATTCATCATACAAGCCATTTACTTTCTTATAACCGGACACTTTTTCTATGATTGCTACGTTTTCATCAGGACTGTTTAATGTTGAATTTTTTATTGCTTGTTTTATTACATCATCAAGTTTCTTTATGTTTGTTGTATATGCAAATCCTTGCCGATTATCATTTATTACCCTAATTCCCAAACCAGTTACATCTTCTTCTTTGGCATAGTTTACATTGTCATTCAATAAACTGATTTCTGTTGTCTTATTTCGTTGTATGTATAGCTCTGAATGATCCACTTTTTCTGATAAGCTGGATAAAATTTTATCAACATCATAGTCCATAGTATCAACCCATCTAATCATCCATTTTTGAGTATCTGAAAGCAATGTTACATGTTCCTTCCTTACTTACCATACATGCCCCTATTGGATGTAATGGATTACATTCTCCCCTAAAAAGTTTACAATCTTCTGGTCTTGCCATTCCCCTGAGGATTGGTCCGCAAATACATCCTTCAGGAACATTGTGTGAATTTGGTAAATCTAAGTCAAATTTCTTTCTTGCATTGTGGTCATCAAATTCTGGTTTTAATTCATATATGGAATTTGGAATTTCGGGGAAACCCCTCCATTCCTTGGTTGTTACTTCAAATACTTCATTCATTGCTGCTATTGCCTTCACATTTCCTTCTTCACGAACAGCTCGTTTGTATTCATTTTGTATACGTGGATTGTCCTCTTTTTTCTGTTTTAGTATTAAATATATTGCATATAATATATCTAATGGATTAAATCCTGCAACTGCTTGTGGTATTCCATAGTCCTCTGATAAAAATTCGAATGGTCTTGTTCCAATGATTGTGCAGACATGACCTGGTTCTATAAGTGCATCCAATTTCACTTCATCATGTACTAAAAAATCGAGTGTTGGAGGTACTAGTCTGTGACCACTTAATACTGAGAAGTTTTCTGGAGGATTATTTAACATTTCACTTGCTGTAGTAGGTGCAGTTGTTTCGAATCCTGCTGACATAAACACTACTTCGTTATCTATTTCATTTGCCAGTTCTACTGCATTTCCTATACCATAAACTATTCTCACATCTGCTCCTTCTGCCTTAGCATCTGCCAATGATTTTTCAGTACCTGGCACTCTTAACATGTCTCCAAAGATTGTAACTGTTACTCCTTGTTCTGCCAAGGCCACACATTCATCTATTTCCTTTGCAGGCACTACACATACTGGACATCCCGGTCCTGCCACTACCTGTACTTCTTCTGGCAACATTGAACGGATACCATTATACATTATTGTATGTTCATGGGAACCACATACGTGCATTATCTTAATTGGTTGTTTAATTTCATTAATTTTCTTAATTACATTTTTTGTTAAATCCTTCATTTTAACCTGAAACTCCCTTTAATGGATTAAAAAGTATTAGCATATAACTTTATGAAAATTCTTTATTTTAACTTAAAATTATTCTTTAAAAAATATTTTCATTAATGAATTATATTATCCTTATTAAAATATTTAAAAATTATTAAAATTTAAAAATAGAAAAAATAAATATTCAATGTTTAATAATATATTAGTATACTATTCAAGAGGAGTATAATATGAATATAAGTGTTGTAGGTTTAGGTGTTGAAGGACAACAGGCTACTATTGCTCTTTTAAAAAGAGGTTATAATGTTTATTCCTCTGATATAAACAGAAATATCGATCTTAGTTTACTTAACAAACAACCTCTTGAAAATGATGAAAATTTAGATTTAGAAATTGGTAGTCATAATCTTGACAAAATATTAAAGTCTGATGCTGTTACTGTTAGTCCTAGTTTGTTTGATAAAGATATTTGTACTAAAGTTTTAGATTCAGGTTTGTTTATTTCTGATATTTTTACTAAACATAAGGATATTAAAACTATTGCCGTTACCGGCACTAATGGTAAAACAACTACAAGCCACATGATTTATAACATTTTAAAGAATGAAGGTTATAGTGTGGTTATTGGTGGTAATGGTGGTGGAGGTTTTTCTGGTTATAATGAATTACTCCTTAAAGCTAATGAAGATGATTATGATTATATGATTATTGAAGTCTGTGACATGACCCTTGACTTTTGTAATTATGTCTTTGATATTGATATGGTTGTTGTTACCAATATTGGTTATGACCATATGGATGTACATCATTCAATAGAACATTATACTGAAGAAGTTAAGGAATTTATTAAAGGAAAGGTTGCTATTCTTAACAGTTCAGATGAAAACTTATTAAAGATTAAGGACTCTGCTAAAAAAACATATATGTTTGATAAATATGTCTATGATTTGAATTTGTTTGGTTCATTTAATCTTCAAAATGCTGAAGCTGCACATATAGCATGTCTTAATTTGGGAATTAAGGAAGAAAATATTAGAAGATCACTTAAAAATTTTGAATCGGTAGAAGGAAGAACAATTAAAATCAATTATCATGACAATGAAATAGTTACGGGCAAGACAGACAATGTTGATGCCTTAAAAGCAGTGCTTGACGAGGAAAGATTTGATACTGTAATAATTGGTACACCTAGAAAACATGAAACGTGCAGATTCAATATACTTGATTATATAAATGATTACAAGCCGAATACACTAGTTATTTTCCCAGGTTTAGAAGACACTACATATGATTATGTCCAATATCTAAACAAATTAGGGTTCGATAAAGATTTGCGTGTTATAAAAAATATGGAAGATATTATTAAATTTATCAATACGCACAAAAATAATAAGATTTTTGTTGGTGGAAATGGACAAGGAAAGATTACTGAAATAACCTCTAAATTAAAAGAAAATTCCTAATTAAAAACCTTTAAACTATTTTTTTATTTGACAAAACATTATAAATTACTTCCGATAAAAATATATTTAATAATAAATCAATTAAAAGCTTTTTATTATAACAATAAATACTTAATAAATTAAGAGAGAGGTTTTTACTCAAATGGCAAAATTAACCAACCCTTATTTGTTAATTGGATTATTAATAATTACTGTACTTGCATCAGGTGTGTTATGTCATGCCTATACTGGTGCAGACAATGATACTAATAGTATTGCAGTGGCAAATGGTTCAACTGTTATATCAGGAGACTTATTAATTGACACTGCAAATATTCGTAAAGAACCGTTAGCATCAAATCCTATGAACATACTTAGATCCATAAAAAATTCGGATGTTGTATCTGTTGTACGTTCAATACTTACAGGAACATCACCTAAGGATGTTATTAAAGATGACAAATACATCACACCAAGTGGTCACATATCAAGCGACATTAATGGTATGGGTACTGTTGTCTTTGATGATGATGGAAAATTATACGTTAACAAAACAGAAAGAATGGTTTGGGGATATAAATTACCTGACACTATAGCAGTTAAATCAGGAGATTCAATTAATTTAGTGCGCAATAATGAAACCATTAAAACTGTTTCTAAAAATGACATTAATAATGATACTGTTCCAACAGACTTTGTTTCAGCAGCAGGTCTTAAAGAATGGTTTAATTCTTCAAAAGATGGTGCAAACATAACTGTTGATTACTATCTTGGAAACTTCAGTGATAATAGAACTGCAGTTCATGGAAAAGAAAATATCACCCACTTATTTGGTGATTATGCTTATGGATACATGCGTAACTACACCCCTGGAGCTCCAGTACTGGTATATGACCATAATGCCAGTGCAGTTAAAGTGAGCGAAGGACTAAGTTATGTGGAATACCTGGCAGGATATCCTACCGAAATTCGTGCAGCAAATGCAAGAGAATTCGCAAACGGTTGGAATGGAACAATTATTCCACCGCATGGTTCCGCTCACGGAAAAGAAAATGTGTCCTTTACCTCAATAGCAGAGGCAGAGGCAGCATCTGGTAGTGCAACACATGGAGTATGTCCTCCAGGAAGATCATTAAGACAAGCAATTCTTGCATTAGGTAACCCATTACCTGTTGGTATGTCTGGTGCAGAAGAAGCAATTCTTTATGAATATCGTCCAACTATTGATGTTCTTTGTTCAAATAATGGAGATTATCCAATTAAAATTGTAATGTGGACTGAAGGTGAAAGTGGTTCAACCAGAATATATACTAACATATATGAGTTAAGAGATAATGCTACATATGTAAGTAATTCTACTTCCAATTCCACATCTGATTAAACCCCCAAATTACCCTTTTTTTTATTAAATAATTTTTTTGAGATGATTGTTATGGATGCAATTATTACAGCTGCCGGCAAGAATTCCCGGATGATTAAAGATTTTGAAAATATGAATAAAACTCCTATCCATAAGCTTAAATTAAAAATCAACAACAAGGAAATTCTAATTCACACTATTGAAAACGTTTTAAATTCTGATGTAGAAAAAGTTACATTATGTTTAGGTCATTTTAAACATGAAATTATCAGCCTGTTAGAAGAATATGATTTAGCTAATGAAGTGAATCTTAGCATAAACCCACTTGTTGATGTAGGATTATCAAAAACTATTGAAAACGCTTTAAGAAATGATACCAATAAGTATTACCTGTTTACAGCAGCAGATCAACCGACTATCACCACTCAAACAATTAATAATCTGATTGATACATTGAATAACAGTCCCCATCCTAAAAACACAATTAGTGTTCTTAGAAGAAGAAAATATGGTAAATTGAATACTGCTGAAGGATTGGGTATGCCTTTCTGTTGTTATGGTAAATTATTATATGATTACATACATGGTGAAAATGACAATCTTAATCCTATTTTAAGAAAAATGATTGATGACAAAGTAGATTTTTATGGTGTTAAAGAAAAAAATAAGCTTGAATTATTAAATATTAATCATTATGACGATTATTTATATATAAAAAATGAAATTGAGAAAAAATAGTATTATTATTGTGTAATAGCTTCTGCATCTTTTAATGTTAATCCTATTACTAATTCTTCATCCTTTATATCTGAAAATTTCCGTGAACCCATACAACCTAGTGTCATGTTTGATTTTCCTGTTGTGTATGGTACTGACACTGCATCAGCACATAATGATGCTGTTCCATTGAAGTTTGCTTCGAATCTTGTTTTGAGTTTTGTTTTGAATAACTGGGCCACTTTAAATGCTTGTGAAGGCATTGCATATATGATTATTATATCTGGAGTGAAAGTTGCTTCAGATAATGGTGCATATCCAAAAGCTACTTTTAATGGCGGTATCTGCGGAAGTACATCCACTATTTTATCAGTTAATCCCAGAGCCAATTGACCATTTGGACAGTTGATTTCATTAACTGTTGCATAAAAGGATTGTTTTTTTGTTGTTGCATCAGAAACTAATTGACAGTGTTTTGCTTCTCCATCATATTTTGGTAATTCTTTTTTGGCTTCTTCTTCACTGTCATATACTTTTATTGCTACTGGTTCTTTTTCCATTTGTATGCTTGCTGTTAATTTTTGTGATAATTCTTTATAATCCATAATAAAATACACCTATTATTTTTAACTTGATATTTAGTTTTTATTGAAGATATTAATAAATATAAGCATTATAACAGTGTTATGTCAAATCAAATGAAATCAATGAATTTAAAGCAACAAATAACGAAAAAATATGTAAAAAAAGTTAGAACAAACTAATGAATTGCATCAGTTAATTCCTTTATCTTATTATAAGTATCTTCAGTTTCTTCAACTACTGTACCAGTTATTACTATGTCCGCACCGGCCTGACTTACCTCACGTGCATCTTCAGCCGTTCTTATTCCACCACCAACTATTACAATCAAATCTGTAAGTTTCTTAACCTTCATTATGAAATCCAATGGAATATGAGAATCTGCACCAGAACCTGCTTCCAAGTATATTACCCTCATACCTAAAAATTCAGCAGCCATTGAATAGGCTAATGCAAGGTCTGACTTATTACGTGGAACCGGTTTAGCATCACCTACCCATCCAACAGTTCCACCAGGCTCTATTATCAAATAACCCATAGGAATTGTTTCCAAACCCATTTTCTTAATTGATGGAGCAGATAATGCTTGAGCACCAGTTATCCAATAAGGATTGGTGGAATTTAACAAACTCATGAATAACACTGCATCAGCATATTTACTTACTCCACTAATATTACCAGGGAATAAAACAACAGGCAAATCAGTTACTTCCTTAATTGCCTTGACAGTTGCATTCAAATCATCCTGATCAGTAATAGAACCACCAACAAGAACTCCATCAGTATTCGCCCTCTGTGCGTGTTCAACAATCGTAGCTGCTTCTTCTGGTGATTGTTCATCAGGATCAATCAAAGTGAAATGTAATTTATGTTCTTTTAATGTTTCATTTAAATATTTTTCAACATCCATGATTACATCCTCTCATTAATTATTAAAAATCAAATATCAAAGAATATTATTTAATACTAAGTTAGTACAACAAAGTATTTAGTTTTAATGAAAAATGTAATTTTTCAAAAAATAGTAATATATATTGGAGATGAAAATTCAAGAAAAAAAAATTAAATGTACTGATTAAAAAAAGTACAATTAATCTATCCTCTTGGTTCTTTTGCTTTAAATCTTAAACCTGTGTAACCACATTTTCTACAAGATTTTGCAGTTGCAGGGTTTCTTGCATTACATTTTAAACAAATTTTAATGTTGAACATTCTGTTTTCTGCTTCTTCAAATTTTGCCATGCTAATTTCCTCCTAAGAACTCATTCTGTACTTTCACAATTTCAGTACTATTTTTTGCCTCACTATAGGCTTCTAATAAATTTTCATTAAGTGTAATAAAATGTGGACCCCATTTAAAGGAATTCATTAAATCACGGGCTTCATCCTTATAACCTACAATATATAATGTAGCACTTAATGCTTCAGCAGTTGATAAAATACATGGTTTTCCATAATTCACAGGATTTGCTGCAACCAAAAATGGAAGTAACCTATGATTTTTCTTAGATTTAAAATTAAAAGAAGAATTTTTCAATTTTTTCCAAGAACAATCCAATGCTGATAATCCATATCTTGTAATACTATCCCTGTCCTCTATAGACACAGCCTTTTTAGCTTCAGCATCTAAAACTATAGCATTATATGGTATTTTACGCATGTTATGAGTAATAAATACTTTATTCTGCTTTTCTAGTTTAACAGAGGTACATCGTTTAGGATCACACTCCTGAGAGTGATAAATTACAATTTTTGTCATATTAAACTTTAATAAATTTTTTAATGAATAAATAATTCTATTTAAATATATTACTCTCTTATTAAAATCGAATAATATGCATTATTAGAATAGTATTTATTATATATGTTCAACTAATAATAAAAACATTACTATTTGAAAAACCAAACATAGCATAAAAATGATGATTGGATAAAAATTTTGTAATAAGCCATTTTCAATCCCCTATAATTATAATGTATAAATCATACTTATTTTCTAAATAGCAAAACTTTTATATTTAGTTAATATAATATTCATTTAAAAAGATACGAACATAATTAATTTACAATAAAAATATACAATTATTAAATAAAAACAATAATAATTCAATAAGATTTAAATAATTTTCAATAATTAAAAATAATTAAAAATCCATACATTATTTCGAAAAATCTTCCAGAACAATCGAATAATAAGGAAAAAAAGTAAGATGAAATAAAAAAATATTAATTATAATTTCACTACTTCTCTTTTTTATTAATATAAGTTCTGTTTAAGCTAAAGATAATAATGACATGACTATTAAATATACTGGCGTTAATGATGAAAACTATCCTAGTTATCGAAGAACAACCTTATTTCAATTGCCAAGAAGGATAGAAATTAAACATTATTTTCTTACCATTAATAAAAAAAAAACATTTCCCCTATCCGATATTCTTGATGGTGATAAGGATTTTTACTATTTCAGTAGCAATATGCTAAAACATGGAAAAACAGTTACTTATAAACAAAATGAAGGAGCATCCGTTCTTATGGACATTAACATATTCACAATACTTGGCCAAATTGTCGTAGCCATATTGGTAGTCCTATTGATTTTAATAATCATCACACTTATTCTTGGTTTATACCTTATTAAGAGCAAAAAATTATTATTTCCAAGATTACTCATATTCACATTAAACATTACCTACCCAACAATCAAATATTTCCTGGATATTCTCCAGTTAGATGATTTGATGATTGACCGGATTAGCATTGACCTTAGAAACAAACTCAATAAGGATGATTTTAAAAAGTTAGATGCTCATGATGTGATTATGGTTCTTCCACACTGTCTTAGAGCAAACAATTGTCCTGCGGTATTAGGTCCTTCAGGTCTTGAATGCGTTAAATGTGGTAACTGTTGCATTGGCACAATTAAACATTTTGGTGATTTGAAAGGAATTGATATTTATATTGTTCCTGGTTCTACATTTATTAAAAACGTTCTTAAGAAAAGACCATTTAAGGGAGTTATTGGTGTTGCTTGTCCAATAGACCTAAATAAATCAATGACTGCATTATCCAATTTTACTGTTCAAGGAGTTTACCTGTTAAAAGATGGTTGTATTAACACCATGGTTAATGTTGATGAAGTCATAGATTTAATTAATCAAACACAACCCCACACAGAGTATAATGTAGACTATTTTAAATAGTGTTTCTTCCAATTTCTTTTGCCCTATCGAAATATTTTTGCCTATTGTTCAATATTTTTTCCTTGTCATGTGTTGTCTGATCAAAGAAATACATTTTAGTTTTTTCACTTTTTCCATTCATCCTGTCCATCTCAAATATTGTTTTTAGAGAGCTTATTTTTCCGTCCCTTTCTAAATCATTATAACTGCTACCCGCACTTATTAAAAAATTTGTTTGTTTCATTGTTTTCATTAGAGAAATATTGTCCTCATTTTCATATTTGAAACCCTTAGTGAACACTCTTGAAAAATAACCTACCAATTTTGAGGGTGCATCCATCCAAAAGAGAGGAAAGATAAATGTTAATATGTCCGAATTATTAATATTTTTTTGTTCCGTT
>JAFRMD010000039.1 GCA_017430835.1 Methanosphaera sp. | reverse complement strand
GCAGAAGTTAGAATGCTTTATATTGAAAATCAAGCTCATTTAGAACAAATAATTAACTTGTTCTTTTCTGAAAAAGTAAATCAAATATCAACAGACAAATGGATGGAAACATATATCAATTAAGTTAGGTAATATACTATAATTATTTTATAGTCTATTATTAAGTTATATCCAATATAATTAAAGGATGATATGTTGTAAATTGCTTGTATGAGTAATATATTTTTTTTATGATTTTACAACATTTATTGTGGTGTTTGCTTCTAGTTTATCGTATCCTGCTGATATGAATGTTGCTGTTAGGTTGTATGTGTTTACTTTAAGGTTTCCAATGTTGTAATCGAAGCTTATTGTACCGTTTTCATCTACTTGTGCGTAGATTACTTTGCCGTTTTCATCTTTTAGTGTTTTTCCATTTAGTTTGAATACTATTTTACCCGTGGTTATTGGTGTGTCACCATTGGTTACTTTTGCTTCTATTTTTATTGTGCTACCGATTTGTACATCAGTGTTTATTGGTGTTAGGGTGAGTGTTGGTGCTGGTTTGGTTGCAGTTTTTGTGAGTGTTGTGGTTTCTTTGTTGTATGCACTTGTTCCTGTGTATGTTGCTGTTATGTTTAATTCTTTGTCTGCATATGTGGTTGGTACTGCATATTCTACTTGAGCTACTCCATCAACTACTTTAGCATATACTACTTTGCCGTTTGTGTCTTTTACTGTTTTACCGTTTACCTTGAATACGACTTTTCCACCATTGATATTGTTTCCTGCTTGATCTGTTACTGTAGCAGTTAATGTTACAGTTTCACCGGCAGTCATATCTACTTCTTCAATGTTTATTCTTGTTTCTGGTTCTTGTATGCTGATTGTTGCTTCATCACTGCTTGTGTCGTAATCCATGTTTTTCTGGTATGTTGCTTTGATGGTTAAATTTTCTACTTGTGTAAATGTCATAGTTGTGGTTGCAGTACCTTCTGTAACATCTATTTCTGCAATTATTTCATCATCTATTGTAAATCTTATTTTTCCGTTGTTTACAGTGTTTCCATCTGTTATATCGAGGTATAGTAAAGTAAAATATAAAAGTCATCAGAAAAAGCATATCTGGCCCTGAAGTCCAACACAATATTTCATAATCCGGATTAAATAGATTATTAAGATGTTTCATATGTTTACTATGACTAACATGTGAATATTATTCCATTAATAAAAATAATATTGTTACATTAATTTATATTCTTTGTATTGTCTGGTTAATCATATGTTGATATTTGTGAAAAATGGAATTGCCGCATAATTAGTATGTCATTTCATGTGTTTACATTAATTGTGGGAACATTTTGTTTTGTGTACCTATGTATTGTATGTTAATCAGGTTGATGGGTTAATTGAAGAGTAGGTGACTTAACTATTAATAAATTGATGTTTTATTGTGGGAACAATTATATATTGGGGGTACAAGATTTAATTAAATACTACTTTTTGTGGGTACCTTTTGGTTTTGTGTGCCTATGTATTTATTTGTTAATCGTGTTTGTTGGTAACTTTAAAATGGTGACTTGAATATTCGTTAATTGATTGAATTGTTTGGGGGGTACAATTGTGTGTTGGGGGTACAAATTTTAATTGTTGCTGGTTTTGTGGGTACGTTTTGGTTTTGTGGGTTCAAATGGGGTGGTTGTATATGTTTTTGTGGGAACAATGATAATTGTGTGTACATATTTTTAAAATGTGTCCCCGTTAAACCAGTACATAATTGTATATGTGTCAAGGATTCATTTAGATACTCTGGATGGGATAATAGTTACAATGGAAAGTCCTTCTTGATATGTACAACTCAATCAATATAGCATATGCTAAGAATACCGGTCCTAGAAACTAAAAGAACAAGCAGATATTGGGATAGTAATTATTTTAATATTGAAAAATTGAACAAATCCTTCGATAGCTTGTAGTGTTGAATAACTAGATATGCTAATTTCCTGATTGTTGCACACCTTGTTTTTAGTAAAAATATTTGAATTGAAAAAAAATTAAAAAAAATGGGTTGAATTACTGTCGTGATCTGCTATTCATATATTTATAGTGTTCCCCTGACATGTGGTTAGGTCCTGCATAATAGTCATAGTGGCCGGAGCCGTAGTAGGTATATTCACCATCACTTTGCTGGACGGTAATGGGATTATCTACCGTAGCAGTCTTGTGTGAAGCGTCACGTTCGGGATCATAGTCAGGATCCGAATTTTGGCTGCCTGATTTGCTGCTTTTCTTACTTGATGTTTTCGTGTTTGTCTTTGCAGTAGTTTGAGTAGTTGTATTGTTGGTGGTGTTGTTTGTCTCATTTAACGAAAGGTTCGTTGAATTGTTTGAAGTTGTAGTGTTATTTGTATCGTTGGTCTTGTTATCATTACCGCTTAGTATGAAAGCAGATGATGCGGCTATTATGCATAATAAGACGCATATTCCTATAATCATTAAGATTCGCTCTCTCATATGGTTAACCTCCCATATATTAATTCCATTCGGGTATGTTTTCTAGTATTTCATTAATTAGTAATATAGTTTTACCAAACTTCAGCTATGTAAGATGATATTTTTCATCAATGACTATTAGAAAAATAAATAATCAAAAAGATATATAAATAAAACATAGTATGAAAGAATAATTTTTAAGGTGAAAATATATGTGTACAGCAGCAAACCTTCAAACAGAAGACAATCATTATTTTGGAAGAAATTTGGACTTAGAATATTCATATAACGAAACGGTAGTAATAACACCACGAGAATATGAATTCAAATTCCACCAGGTTGATAACATAACCTCCCATCATGCCATAATAGGCATGGCATACGTTGTGGAAGATTACCCATTATATTATGATGCATGCAACGAGAAAGGACTGGCAATGGCAGGATTAAACTATCCGGGAGCCGTCTATAGGGATATGGCTGAAAACAAGGATAACGTTGCATCATTTGAATTCATTCCATGGATACTATCCCAGTGTGAAACGGTACCTGAAGCGATTGAATTGATAGAAAAAGTCAATATACTGAACCTTAACTTCAGTGAAAAGCTACCTGCAACACCACTTCACTGGATGATATCCGATAACAAGAATTCAATAGTTGTGGAAACAGACCAGAAAGGACTGATGATATACTTTAATCCAATAGGGGTAATGACCAACGCTCCTTCATTTGATAAGCAGGTATTCAATCTAAAAAATTATAGAAACATTTCAAACAAAACATTACCAAATCTCTTTAGTCCCAATGTGGATTTGGAAGTTTATTCAAGAGGTATGGGTACGATAGGATTACCGGGTGGACTTGATTCAGCTTCAAGATTTGTCAAAGCAGCATTCACCTTACAAAACAGTGTCATCGGAGAAAATGAAGAGGAAAACGTGAACCAATTCTTCCACGTTTTAGGTAGTGTAACCCAGCAGAAGGGATGCTGTGAAGTGGATGAAGAGAAATATGAATACACAATATACTCATCATGCATGAATGCCACAAAGGGAATATACTACTACAGGACATACAACAACTCACAGATAAATGCCGTAAGCATGAACAGTGTGGATTTGACAAATGATGAACTGATAGTATACCCGTTAAATGACAGTCCTTCAATCAACTATCAAAACATTGATGATGAGGATGAAGAGGTAATGTACAGTTAATTGCATAGTCCTATTTATTAAGCAGGGGATAATGTTATTCATTGACATATCTCTTTTTTTTTGTTTTATTTTTATTCCTTTAATTTTTTTCTCATATCACCTTCAGGTGGCATTAATTGTTTTTTTACTATTTTCTGAAAAAGGATGAAAGCTATGATTAAAGATTTCATTTCTTTCATATTTGCTGTAATTGAATTTAAGTCAATTGTAGTTACCATGAATAAATATTAACTTATTTCACTTTACACACGGAAAAATATAAATAGAACAATAAATAAACTATGTATTGTATTCTTATTCATGTTTTATCATCTTCTTTTTTTATGTTGATAATAAAAAGGGGATTATGATAATTTAGTTAATCGGATATGATTAAATGGGAGTGGATTAGGGGTATTTCTCTCATATCATATTCCATTAACAATTTCTTTTCTAAAACCCGTTATAATTAAGACTGTTTAATAAAATATTAACTTTTACACTTTTTAACAGATATCATCTCCCTATAAACAGCTTATTATTTTTATAACTTATGCCGTTTATCATTTTTATAATGAAAATTTAAAACGGAGTATAATCATCCATGATCTTTTTGTGCTACATTTTCCGTTTTTCTTTTTTTTGTGCTACATGACTTTTCATCTATCTATCCAATTATCAAAGACAGATAATCTCCTCATTTACATAATAATAATTTAAATAATGGAATAATCAACTCTTTCAATATTGATAAAAAATCTAGAAAATATCGGAACAACTATAACTATTATAAATAATAAAAAACATAATTTATGCCTATATAGGGGTATAAAAAATATGAATCCAATAGAAATTGACAATGAAAAATGTGTAGCATGTTTATCATGCGTTTCTGATTGTCCGAGTTCTTATCTTTATCAGGAGGACAATATCATTAAAACACAGGAGAAGGGATGTATAGAATGTGGCCATTGCTATGCAATCTGTCCAACCAACGCTATAAAAATGAGTGGTTATGATTTAAATGAGCAACCGGTAGTTTCAATGACACAAATAGATAGTGATACACTTCTACAGGCCATCAAAAGCAGAAGAACAATACGTAAATTTAAGCCACAGGCAATCGACGAGGAGACGATAAATAAGATTCTGGAGGCGGGAAGATACAGTCCAACCGGGGGCAATTCACAGAATGTATCATATACCATTCTCGCATCCAAACAGGATATGGCTGAAGAAATTTGTGTAAACCTATTTAGAAAGGGAAAAACACTAGGCTCACCATTAATAAAGTATTTGAAAAGAATTGATATTACGGATGACTTCTTCTTTAAGGGTGCTCCACTGGTAATTGTCGTATCCGCTAAAAGCAATATTGATGCCGGTCTTTCCAGTGCATATATGGAGATTATGGCAAACAGTCTTGGTTTGGGAGTATTGTACAGTGGCTTTTTTGTAATATGTACAAAGTTAAGCAGAAAACTAAAAAAACTTCTGGAACTAGAAAAGGGTTATAATGTAGTTTCATGTATGGTAATAGGATATCCTGATGTAAAGTATCAGAGAATAGTCCCTCGAAAAGAGTTGAAATATAAGAAATTATAGGTTGGTAATTAACCACTAGATGATAATGACGGGGGAATAATTTACTTCCATAATCTATTTTTTAACAAAATCCATTGATGTGACATACGTACATTTGATGATTAAATAAGGGGGGCTGTTAATTGTAATGTGAGATTTGATATCTTATCTCACATCAGGCTCTTCATGAAAGAAAAAAAGTATAAGGGTTAATCCCAAAATTTTTAGGATTGTTCTTCAATAATTGAATTTTATCATTTAAGTTTTTTCTCTAATAATTAAATTCGTATGTTTCTTCTACTTCCATCATGTTTCTGATTTCAGCTGTAGCATTGTCCAAATAAAAGATTCCCATTTCCCAACCGTTTGCATTGTATAACTCTGCCACATCAGGCATGAGACTTAACGCTTCTTTAGCTATTTCTTCCTGTTTATCCAGATTTGCCACACCATAATATCTTAAAAAGTGCTCCCCATCCCATGCGGCTATTTCCACATTTGGATTTTCTTCCATCTGTTTATAAACCGTTTTGAATGTTCCCACTCCAAAATAAATCTTATCATCCTTCAATAAATGAAATCCTAACGGTCTTACCTTTGGCTTATTTCCATCAACCGTTGAAAGATAGAATACCTCTGCTTTTGTTAATAATTCATCAACTTTTTCAATATCTGACATTTAATTCTCACCTCTATAATATTAGTTATATAATTTTTATTAAATAAGTATATCTGCCGATGAAAAATAGTCTTGATGCTTTTCAAAAACTGGTCTACAGCAGCACCTATTTCTTTCAAGTCTATATTTGATTATCTTAAATCCATGCCGAATAATATATTTCACCTCTTCCTTTAAATGTTTGGCCAATAATTTAATTATCCTGTTTTTGATGGGGAATATTAATAGAAGAAGATTTAGTGGAATTTAATTATTTCCCTTTATATTCTTAATAATCTTTTTATTAATAAATTATTATATAAGAAATTAAACATGTTTTAATCTGATGGATATAAAGATAACTGTTTTTTGTAAACAAAGGGGGATAATCCAATCAATAAAAAAAAGAAATAGATTTATGCTTTAATTAAAAGCATTTGAACTAATTTACGGGTAATTTTTTAATGTAGTTGATGATTACTTTCGTTAATGGATATACTATAATTTCATAAACCGTTTTGAATGTTGCCTGGGTGAATATCATCATAATCAGTGACGTTAATGGCATGGCTCCATAGAATGCTATTGTGATAAATAGAATGGCATCTAATCCCTCACCGCAAATTGTGGATACGATACATCTTATGAATAGGTATTTTTCCGCTTTCTGTTTAAGATAGCTCATTACATAGGCGTTGAGTATGCTGCCGAAAAGGTATGCCATGAAACTTGCAAGCAGGACCCTGAAACTGTTGCTAAGAACCATTGCAAATGCTTCTGATCCATCAAAGAATACAGGGGCAGGTAACATGATTGCAATGTTATACATTATCACGGCAACAAGATTCATGACAAATCCAAGATATATTACTTGTCTTGCCTTTTTGAATCCGTATATTTCTGCAAGTATATCATTGACTATATAAATTATTGGAAATACTAAGACGCCACATGGCAGTATGTAATCAAAAAACATGAATGTTTTAAATGCCAGTATGTTGCTGATTATTAAGGTTGATGTTGCAATACCAGTTAGTATTGCAAATAGTTCCATCTTGTTTAATTGATTTATCTCCATCACCTTTTCTTTAATATATCTGTCTGTATTGCTTTTATTTATTAACCTGTTTATTTTAGTATTTAATGTATTATTTATATTATAAAATATATGTATTTTTTTGCTTTCAGGGGTTTAAATGATACGAAGCTATATTTTTTCTAATGTAATATTTTACAACAAGAGTTTGGGATTCACAGGTACTATTTTTATGTAAAAAAAAAGTAAAGTATTGTGGATAATGAAATAAAATGAGTGTATTCAATGTGGATATGTTATAAAAATTAAAAAGGAGATGTCTTTCAAGTAGGTGTGTAGCATTGGTTATTGTATACTGAATACTTGGTATCGATAGGTGTTTTCCTTTCTGTAGTCGGTTTTGTTTCGACCGAATCGGCTTGTAATCACGTATATGTCATCTCCTGGTTGGAGTGTTATGTCCCTTTTTCCAACTTTTTTTCTCAGCATTCTTGCTATCCTGGATGAACCTATGGATGTGACGGCATCTTTGGTGTTTTTTATCAGTTTGCTTTTCTTTATTTTTTTAGTACTTATTCTGTATGTTTTATCTTCAAACATTTGCATTGAGAAGTTATCTGTTAGGTATATCATATTTTTTCACCTCATTATATTCTTTGTATTGTTATTTTTCGATAGTTGAATTTTTCATAGTCATCCTTTTGTGGTGATACCAAGTATAGTGTATCTCCTTCATCAAGTAGGATGTTTATCCTGTTTTTTTTTATTTGCAGGTGGTCTGCTATGTTTTGATGACCTATTGAACTAATCAGATTATTCTTATTTTCCTGTATTTCATCATAGCTTGATAGTTCTATGATGAAGTTTAATTCTTTCTTGGGATTAAGCATTTTTGGGCTGAATCCATTTGATATATATTTCATTTCATTTTTTCCTCCTTCCTGTTTGTAAAAAATATATGAGCATAACACATGCTCCTGGTGGAGTTTGTGTCATACTTTCCCTTTTTTGGACTTTCGTCCTGTCAAAAGACTTCTAAAAAAACAAAAGGTGTTAAAAATGTATAGATGATATTCGTAGTTGGTCTACATCTTCATCCCCTCCATTGATTTTTTTTGGTGCTTCCGATAAAGAAATAATCGAACATGCATGACATCCTCATTGAATCCGGAAGCTTGTTCTCTGATGTCATGTCCCGTAGTAGCTTCTATAGCCTTGCACATAAACTAATTTTAAAGAGTGATAACTATGAATAAATGATTCTTACTTCTTTAGATGATAACACCTCCATTTTGTTGGATGCGTTTGTTTTTAGAGAGATTTTTAAATGGATATTATTGATATAGTAACATTTGTTACTACACCAGCACAGTTATTTGTAGATTTGTGTTACCTACATAGCACTTGTGCAATATACTTTTTAATTTTCATAGTATATAAAGGTTTTGTATGTAACAATTATTTACATCATATTTTTACAGATTATAAAAAAATTAAAAATGTGTAAGTAATGTATTTTAATAGCTTTATTTATAAAATAAACCTCAAATAGTTAAATTTTAATATTGAAATAATTATTAGTAAATAACAAAAAACTTCATAACAGTAAAAAATTGTAACAAATACTTAAATGATACATTTATATAATAATAAGAATATAATCATATGTAAGTAACAGCAACTTATTTCGGAGGGAAATATATTGCAAACAAGAAAAGTCAAACTGCAGGATATAGCGAAAATAAGCACGGGTCTTCCAATACAAAGATACATAGATAAAGAAGACATGAAAAAACAAAAAATAATAATGAACATGCCCATGCTGGACATAAACGAAGAATTTCCAATAGAAGAGGAAGAAATACAGGATGGCATAAATTCCCGCTTCTTTTCAAGAGAACATGACATCTTGTATAAGGTACAACAACAATGCTTTGCAAAGGAAGTAACAACAGAAAGCGATGCAATCATAACAAACAACTATTTAATTATCAGGATAGATGATTTTAAAGAGGTAAATCCCACATTCTTAACATACTACCTTAATGATCCAAGAGTAGAATACCAGATACAAAGAACGATAGATTCAACAAAAATAATGAAGGTAAGTACCAAAATCCTAAAGAACCTGACAATAATGCTGCCTGAAAAAGAAGTACAGGACAAACATGTAGAGCTAATAAACAAGATAAACCAAAGAATCGAACTCAAGAAAAAGTCAATAAAATGCGATGAAAAACTAATAGACTCATTATATGATACGGTTATCGGTGATGCATATGAGAATTAACCTTAAACGTAGACCCAACAGTATAGACTTACCCAGACTATTAGAACGTATTGACTCAAAAGTCGATGTAATCCCCTTCATTACAATGAAATACTTATCACAAAAACAAGAGTCATCAAACAAAAACAGTACAGAATTCCAGGAAAAGTATGGGATAACCTTCCGTGATTATGAATTATTAACAAACATCATTAAAAAACAGGAAGCAAAGGAAGATTCCTGTTTATCCGATGTTAAAAGTGCATTGAATGTTCTAAAAAACAGTTCCAACGAAGACATCAAAGAAATATTCTCCCGTGTAGACGAAGAAAAAATAACCAAGGAGATATTTGAGGATATCGTTGAAATACTTGAATCCGAAGATGACCTGAAAATATTATTCAAACAGGTAAATTATGTTCAATACGCCATAAAAAATGAGGACAACAAAAGAATCATACCGCCAACAGTCAAATTATTATCCAACCTGGCCAGCACAAATCGTAAAACAAACAATGTATATGATCCATCATCCATTGATGCACAGACAATCACCGAACTTGACGACTTTAATCATGCGACAATTCACATCAAAGATGAAGAGGACTATTATCATGCAAAACAGAACATCATACTAAGTGACATATCACCTGATAAGGTGTCAATGTACAATGATGAAATATTAATAGATGAAGACGACAAAAATTATGATACGATAATATCCGTACCATATCCCAAACAGAAGATTAAAAATGAGAATATTGAAAGATATGCCGAATATGAAAGCAAAAATCCAAAGTTAATTCACCTGCTTAACATGATAGATCACCTTGATAGTGATGGATTACTGGTTACAACCACTACCCAGGGCTTATTGGTAAAAAAGGATGCACTTAAACTAAGAAAGTATCTGATTGACAATAACCTCTTGGATGTGGTAATCGAGTATGAAAGCGGCTATAGAAGTCGTGACATAACAATACTTGTAATAAACAACAACAAAAAGACAGATGACTTCCTATTTATAAAACCACCTGAGATGTTTCCAACATTTCTACTGCCCGCCTTTAATGAAAACATCCTGGAAATCTACAAAGAAAGAAAAATAGAATCACGCTTAAGCAATATAATCAATAAGGATGAAATAATTAAAAACGAGTACAACCTTAATCCTAAACGTTACGTCTACACCCTGGACTATAAGAAAGTAGCCGTTGATGATATCCTAAAAAACCAAAGAGAGTACTCCGATGAAATCAAAAAGTTGGATGATGAGATAGACGATATGTTAAGTATGTTAACTGATTTATAATACGGTTTCATACTTATTTTTTAACAATTTTTTTTAGATATAATCAGTTGTCATAACATATTGCTTGTATACTTTTTAAATCCCTTAACATTCCCACCTCCTTCAGCGTTAATCAAATTTATTACTGTATTTAACATTAATCAAATTTTATTACCTCTTAAAGAACAATTACTATTTTATGCATATTAAATTTAATGATTTTTCACAACCAATAATAAAAACATATACTGAATATAATTAAAAAAAATATGATTATTTCACTTAAAATCTGTTAAAATATTCTCGGAAGTGATAAAATATGGTTTAAATAAATATAATTTTTTTAAATACAATTATAATAATAAAACTTAAATATTTTTCATTACAAACATTAACACAAAACATAAAGGAGAGTAAGAATCGAAATGAAAAACATTAAACAATTGCTATTGTTTGTTACTCTATTAGTACTTTTAATAGGAATAGCAAGTGCATCCGAAGTAAATGCGGATACCACAACCAGTACCAATGATGTACAGACAGTAGCAGATGATTCAACAGCAGTATCACATGATATTGTCACACAAGAAAAACAGATTATGAAAAATGATAATAAGGATACTCCGGTAAAAAAAGCGGCAAGTATTGAAGTTACACAGGAAAACTATGATACATACTTCCAGGATGGAGTATATAGTGATGAAGCCTCAGATATATTATTATCTGGACAATTCAATGGTAAAGACTTTACATTTGCATCACCAGTATCCGTTACATCAAAAGACTCAAATACAAAAGTTTATAACTCTTCCTTCAACTTCTTTACAGGAGCAGATGGAAGTTCTTTAACAAACGTTTACATAGAAGACAAAAACTATACTAATGCAGTTATACTACTAAGTGAAGTAAACAATATTACTATTCAAAACAATACAATCATTCAATACAATGATGAAGGAGAAACTCATGCAATAACAATGGATATTTCAGACAACAACCTAATATCAGACAACAACATAACCGTCAGTGGAACAGAATATCAAGTAATGTATGATGATGATTATATGCCAATTACCAGTTTATCTGCAATTCATGTTCATCAAATAAACTATAATAGGATAACAAATAACAACATTACAACCAAAGCAACTAAATACAATGGTAATGAAGTAGCAACTACTGTAGGATTTGATTTCTATTCAAATCCAATGTCTGCTTATATGTCTGATGAACCAGATGGTTCTGAAAACAATGAAATAAGTGGAAACACAATAACAACCGAAGGAATAAAATATGCCTATTCAATCAGATTAAACAATAATATGAACAATAACACCATTAAAAACAATAAAATAACTTCAACAAGTTTCTATGCTTATGGAATTGAATATGCATATGGAGATTATGCAAAAATTATAGAAAATAACATAACATGTAATGGAAACCTGTCATATGGTATAATTTACACTACAAACAGTATGGGCAATATTAATAACGGTTTAATTGAAAACAACAATATACTCGTAAATGATGCAGACGTAGCATACCTGATAGAATTCTATGGAGGAGCTCGTTCATTTGACACCATAATAAATAACAACACTTTAACGGCAACAGGTGGACAAATAATAGGTATCGGTGGATCTACATCCAACAGACTCAACATAACCAACAACAAAATCACCATCACGGGTAATTCAACAAGAACATTAAATGGTCTTTCTGAAGATATTTTACCAGAATTAACAGGTATAAAAATCGCAAAATCAAGTGATAAGGTTTTAGTATCAGGAAATATGGTTAATGTAACAGATTTATCTGATGGAGATATTAATTCATTAAACCTAATGATAAAAAATAGTAATGTATTGGATAATGAAATACACATATCCTCTTATGTCAATTCAAGATCATTTAATATTACCGGTACCAATAATACAGTAGAAGGAAATTATCCATTTAGTCAAGAACCAGTAATATTACAAATGGATTCATTAGCTACAGAAAAATCATTACCAACAAATGTATATTTAACAGCAACAGATACCAAATCAAGAACATTTACTCATGGAACAGTCATCTTCAAATTAAACAATGAAGAAATAGGAACATCTACAATTACTAATGGAGAAGCAGCAATAACATTTACACCGGACTTGGATGTAGGAACATACACAATAGAAGCAACATACCTGGCTGATGACTGGTTTATGGAAAACAGTACAACATGTACCTTAGAAATCTTAGATCCGTACTTTGGAGTATATTATGTAAGTCCTACCGGTTCAGATACTAATGAAGGTTCACAGAATGCACCTAAGAAAACAGTTAAAAATGCAGTAGAAATTGCTTCCAAGGAAGGCAAAAACAAAAACGTTATAATTCTCGAGGGAACATATGTTGAAAGTAATATAGAAATAAATGTCCCATTAAATATTACAGGAGAAGGAAATGTTGTAATGGATGCAAATCATGAAGGATTAATATTCACCATACGTACGAATGATACTGAAATTAAAAATATTAAGTTTATCAACGGTATCAACAAAAATGGTGGAGCAATTAACACAACAGGTAAATTAACTCTGGAAAATGTTACATTTGAAGACAACAATGCAACTTCATACGGTGGAGCAGTATATTCTGAGGGTGATTTAGTAGTTTCAGATTCAAAATTCATTAACAATAATGCTTCTACAGGTGGAGGAGCAATATATGATGTTAAAGGTACTGTAACAATCACTGATTCAGAATTTACTGGTCAATATTCAAGTGGTGGAGGAGCAGTATACTCTAAATTCATGACAACAATAGATAATTCAGTATTCACGGATAACCGGGCAAGAACGGGTGGTTCATTATACATATCAGGTAATGGTACAGTTAAGGATACAAACTTTACAGCTTCAAGTTCAGACAATTCCGGGGCAGTATTATACCAGAGTGATATTCGCAGTTCAGTAAACCTTACAAATGTAAATGTTAAAGATTGTGTTTCAAATACGTCATTATTCCATTATAATAATGAAAAATCAGTTTTAGACAAGGTAAACATCACTGATTCAACAAGTACACAATACTTAATATATTTAAACAGAGGAAACTTAACGATTACTGATTCAAACATTAAAGACAACAACTGTTCAAAATCACTAATCAATTCATATGACAGGACAAGTGCAAGATTTGCTGTGCTGACTGTAGAAAATTCCAATATAACCAACAATACTGCTTTAAACATCTTTGATGCAAGAGGAGAAATTGACCTCATATCAAATGAAGTATGTGATAACACGGCAACTAGTGGCACATTCTTCAAAGTAACCGGTTCAGGAGTTTACACTGCCGAAGGAAATACCTTCCTAAGAAATAATATAGCCAATTTAACTGTTGATTATAATCAGGATGATGCAATCAATTCAGTAACAATTGATGTATCGGCAAAAGCAAGTATTTTAGATGAAAACAATATACCATCAGGTAAAATTATATTTATTAATGGTGAAACCCAAACGGAATATTCTCTAGATGAAGGTAAAGTATCAATACCGTTCACGTCATCTTCAATGATTAATCCTATAACGGTCAAATATGTTGATAACAGAATCAATTCTCTTGAAGAAGAAACCTCACTGGACATAATCATACTCAGAACAACAGATATAATCTATAACATCATCAATAATACTGAAGGTAATGTACAGATAAATATCACAGTTATCGATGCAGAAAATCAGGAAATACTGCCAGATTCCAGTATCAAAGTAACGGGTGATATCACAGCAGATACCACAAGCGGAATATTAACTGATACAACACTCACCCCTGGAGATTACACGATAAACGTACAATACCTTGGAAATGAAACTCACAAATCATCACAGACGACAATAACATTCACAGTAAAAAAAATACCACCAAAACTCATAGTAGATCCAATAACAGCAACCGCAGGTGACATTATAAACATCACGGCAAGAATCACCGAGCGTGATGAAACAGTAACCAACATCAACAAAGGAAAAGTAACATTTAAAGTCAACGGAAAAACATTGAAAGATGCAAGCGGTAAAGTAATCTATGTTAAAGTAGTAAACGGAGTAGCAACAATCGAAAACTATGAAGTACCAAACGAATGGACAAAAGAAGGCACAACTATCGAAGCAATATACTCAGGATCCACACAATGCGAAAAACTAAGCAGTGAAAAAACAGAAATAACCATAGAAAAAGCAGTACCAACACTAACAACAAGTGACATAACAGCAACAGCAGGTGAAACAATAACACTCACGGCTACAATCACCGATAACGACAAAGTGATAAACAATGGTAAAGTAGTCTTCAAGATAAACGGTAAAACAGTCAAAGATGCTAACGGTAAAGTAATCTATGCCAAAGTAGTAAATGGCCAGGTTAGTGTAGAGTACACATTACCATCCGATATGAAGGCTAATAAATACAACTTAACGGCAATATTTACATCACCTGACTATGAACGCTTGGAAGATACAAAAACACTTACTATAGAATAATCACCAGAACAATATGAGAGTAATCAAAAATTAACTCTCATTTTACACTTTTTTTCGTGCAAAGATACGTACAACAATTATTTTATTATGTGAATGCTATATATTATAATTTACATATTCTAAGAAATATCACGGCATTAATGAAAAAACATACCTATCCATGAAAGAAAAATACCTGATAATACTGCCTAAAATAAACTAAATAATACAACCAAGAAAGGAAATGATAAATAAAAGATAAAAAAAGTGAGGAACAATTATAAAACAATCATCAATAATAATAATTAACAATTAAGCATCAACAACCAAAGCATTATTATTAACAATAACTTCTGAAATAGGTGTATCAATTTCACGAACAATATCTTTAAATTCAAATTGCATAGTTAAAAAAATGCCTTCATCGCTACTGATAATTTTAGCAATAATCTTATGAGGATTATTTAATAATTCTTTATCAACATTCAAAACTTTAGAAGCATCTAACATTTCAATTGACACAAGATTCTTATTTGAATCAACATCAAGTATCAATTCACTAGTAACTTCAATAGAATATGCATAATCATATTCTTCTCGGCTTAATGCAAAAGCATCTCAATGGGGTCATATTCATAGATATCCATTATCTTTCATCTCCTATACTTCTTTTAATAGATGCATTAAAAGTTGTTAATAAAATCATTTTACCTTCTTGGATAACAAAAGCAATACAATAATCATATAATCAAACAATGCTATTAAGTTGATGTGTTTTTGTTTTTATTGCCCCTATTTTTTTTATGCTCGTTTGATGTTTCCTGGGAATTTGTTTGTTATGTCGTTTACTATTCGTTCTGTGTTGGGTGGGTCAATTAATGATGATGACAGGTCTTCTATCATTTCGGTTATTAAGTTTTCAAGTAGTGCTTCTTTTATTTTGTTATTTGATTTTAGTAATTTTATGAATATGTCTTTAAATAGGCTTAATGCTGTTGATGTGTTGATTTGGTATCGTCTTTTTTGGTTTTTTGATATTTTTCTTGTCATGAGTTTTTCTGCATCTTGTTTGAGTGTCATTGTCATGTTGTATGTTAATATTTTGGCGTAAAAGTCTTGTTTTATGCATATTTCTTTTCTTCCGGAGAAGTTTTCTATTTCGTGAATGTTTTTTAGTCGATCAAATTCTGTTTCTATGCTCCATCTTTGGTGATATAACTCTTTAAAATCTTCATATGGTGCTGTTTCTTTGAATAAATTCGTTATTAAGTATTCATATTCTATTGTTCCATCTTCTTTTTCCAATGCTATCTTTATTATTCTGAGAGGTATTCTTCCTTCTTTTAGGTATTTATTTTTAAGTTTTTGATCAGTTATTTTGTTTAAACGACCCTTTGTCATGTTGATATAAACAATTTCATCTTTTCCTCTTAGATTTTTACGTTCTTTTTTGAATGTGGATTCTTTTAAACGTATTATAAAATTGGATTTGTGTTCTAGTAGGTTTATGATTAGTTCTAATCCATCATAACCTCTATCTCCTACTAAAATTGACTCTTTTAGATTTATTATATCTTTTAGTTCGTTTATTTGTTTTGCGGCTATTTTAGGTTCGCTACTTTTTTTGATTGTTATATCTGCACTTATTATCATGTTGGTTAGGGTATCTGTTATACATGCAATTCTTGCTCGTGGTATTATGTTTTTTGCATCTATTTTAGATTTAGTTCCATATTTTTCTTTGGTAATTGTATGATTTGATAAGGTAATGATTGATGAATCAGCAGCCAGTAATGTTTTTCCATTATATTTGTGTAAAAAAGTTAATTGTTTGTATACTTCACGTATAAGTTTTTTATTTTCATCTTGAAATATTTCTGGACGTAATTGTTGTCTTCTTTGACAAAAACCTGAGCCAGAGACTTTATCAAACCAATTATCATTTATTCTTTTGATAAAACTTCTTGCTTCTGAATTAATGTTGGATCCACTCATATTCATAATTATCCCAGCTACATTCTCTGGAGTTAATTTTTTAACATAAATAAAGCTATTTTCATCAACATAATACTTTTTACTAATATTTCTTAAATTACCTAATGCATTAGAAACAATCAACTTAGAAAACATGCGAAACACTACAACCCAAATATATATTACTTAATGTTTTTTATAGATGTTTTGTTGCAAAAAAAATATCATTATTTTAATTAAGAAATATGACCTAAAAATTTTCTAAAAATGTAATTAAATGGTGCTAATATTAAATTATTTTAATATAACCATTTTGTTTTTACATTTGTAATTAAGTTTCTGTGTCAAAATAACCCATACTTGTTTCATACTATATTCAACATTAAATTCTTTTAATATCAAATCATGGACTTGATCCGTGGTTATTTCATCATATTCTTGAATCATATTATCTAATTTCTGTAAATCTTCCTTAGATAATTTTTCAGGTCTTCCACCTTCATAATTAGGTTTCAAACCATCAATACCTTCAGATTCACATAATTTAGCCCATCTATGAATCGTCTGATATGATTTGCCCATTTTATGAGCTACCATATCATATGAATAACCTTCAGCTAATAAACTCATAGCATACAAACGTTCATATATCCTATGAGGAATTACATACTCATGTATAGCTTCTTTCAACTCAGATTTAGACATATTCCTAAAAATATCAATTTTAGTTTTGCCTACCATATATAATAATATATACACCATTACTTATAAACATTTGGTAAAAAAATAAGAAATCAAAAAAAATCCAAAATCAACTCAACTTAATAGCATTGATAATCAAAAGAAAAAAAATAAAAAGAACATAAATATCCCTACTGTATATGATATTAGATTATGAATGATTTTAATTTCTTATTTTTGTTTTTAAGTATATTTCTTTTGCTTCTTTAAATAATTGTTTTTCTTCTTTTGTGCGTGATCTATTACTATATTCAAGGAATGCTTTTAATTCTTCTTCTGTTTCTACGTCTGGTGTTGGTGGTATGGGTCTTGCCATATCGTTCACATATTTTCTAGGATTATTTTTATAATGTTTATATATTTAAGTGTATTACTGTTTATAAGTTAAGGTAATATTTATTATTTTGCTTAAATTTATATGAATTATATTATAATCCCTTCAATATATATTAAATTTGCATTTAAATTCATAATAACAGGGGGACATGTTAAATATCTCTTTTTAGAAAAGTCTTTAAATCAGCAGTATTTTCTGATTGAACTTTGATGAGTTGTTATTATGTTTATCTTGTGATAAATTCAATACATTTTATGATAATATGTTAATTTCAAAATAAAATTACTCCCCTATCTTATAGTTTTTTAAAAAACTATCTATTTATATATTAACGATTTTTTAAAAAACTATCTATTTATATATAAACGGTTTTTTAAAAAACTAAAATCAAAAATCATTTTTAAAAATTATCATATTATAAAAAGGATATATTTAACCAAAACATTTTTACTTTAACTGATGAAAGCACTATTAAAAATAAATAATTTAAAAATACAACATAAACATGATAAACTCAGAAAAAATTATAATGAACGATTACATCCTTAAAAAAACATTAGTAAACATTATAGTGTTTTAGAAAATTAATTTTTCATATTTTTGATAAACTTTTTTTAATAAAGTATTTATATTAGTTAATTGTATAGATAATAATTATGTGCTTAGAAGAGTTAAAATCAAGGAAGGATTTATCTTTAGATGAAATT
>JAFRMD010000038.1 GCA_017430835.1 Methanosphaera sp. | reverse complement strand
AAAGTAGTGCTTAAAAACAAAGTAGTGAAAAAAGGTAAAATCAACTTATCATTCAAAAAATCCTTGAAAAAAGGTTATCATGAATTAGTTATTACCAGTAAAGCTACTAAAGCATTCAATAAAGCATCATTTACTGGTGTTCTTAAAGTATAAAATTAACCTCCCTACCTTATTTTTCTTTTTTTTATTTTAAGAATTTTGGAACAGCATCATCAAATGGATCAAATGTTTCTATGTTTTTTATTGCTGTACATTTCATGCTTACTTATATAATCTAAAGAGATGGCAATCTCACTACTTTTGAATCAGATGTTACTTTGTTTTATTCCAATTATTATTTAGGAATTTACGTAACTTATTGAGGTTATACCTTATATAACTTGATTTCTTCGAATAGTTTGAAGTTTTTATCAAAACTAATAATATAATCTATGTCATAGTATTCTGATAGGACTACCATGGAACAATCTACAAATCCTAAATTAAATTTGTTACTATTGTATTTTTCAAATATTTTGAATACTTTGTCATTGTACTTGTCAATATCATATTCATTTAAGATTGTGAAATTATCTACCATAAAATAATAAGCTTTACGTGTTAAATTTAGATTTTTTGTTCGCATCATTATTATTGTTACTACTTCCGTAATTATACTATTGTTAATATAACATTTATGGTTTTTTAATATTTTTTGACATATTTTTACTGCTGATTCATGATTTTCTTCAATTTCTCTGAAGATTGCAATAATAAAATTTGCATCGATGAAAATTTTATTCATTTAAATAAACTCCTCTATCAATACCCCAATCATCTTCAACATCATCTTCTTTTTTAATCATTCCAGCAACATCTTCTAAAGTGACTTTTTTTCTAAAATTTACTTTAAGTTCATTATTATCTTTTTTTATCCATTCAATTATTGTATTATCAGTTATATTATATTCTTTTCTAACTTCTTTGGGAATTACGGTTTGAAAATTTTTATACATCTTAGAGTTTGCTAAAATCTCAGTCATTTTTACCACTATTAATATTTATAAATTATTAGAGATAATAAATTTATCTGTTAAAGAGAGGATTTCTTATTAATTTTCATAATTAATTCAAAACATATTTAAATGCTATTATATTAAATTTCTTAATAATTTTTTTCATATATAAATTTAGGTACAGCATCATTAAATGGATCAAAACTTTCAATGTTTTTTATTGCCATGCATTTCATACTAACCTTATAATGAAACGTGGAGAAACATATATCCTGTGTCAGACAATTGCAGCAAACAATAAAGAAGGATACATTATAACACTAGAACTACTACTATAAAAGGGAAACAATTAGCAATGAATACTATTTTACGATTAGAACAGGAAAACATTTGTACATACATTATGATACTGGTGGATGATACCTGCAGCCAATACGATTTTCTAACCTATGACAAAAACAAATCATATTTTATTGATGAAAACTTTAGCTATGACAGCTTCATAACAAAAGAAAACAACAATGAGGATAAAATAAAAGATATGATAAAAAAGATAGGATTAATGATAGAAAATATAGGGTTAAAATCATTAATGTATAATACTATAACAGAATTTCAGGGAATAGAAATTGAATCATTGCATGTTCCTGAGAATTACCAGTTTAAATATAATGAAATTTATAATTTATCATAATTGTCCATTACAGCTTAGAACCCCATGGAATTCTAACTCTAGTAGTATATTATCTGTAAGTACTTTTTTTAGTTCATTTATATCATCATTTAGAATTTGTAAGCTGTCCATATCTTCTATTTCTTGTATAAACCTGTAAAGTTTAATGTTTTCTTCTTTTGCTGCTACTCGGTTTATTTCTTCTTCTGATTCTATGAATTCAACAGGATCAGTGATGATATTATCCCTAATATATTCTATGATTTTTTTATGTGTGTTTGTATCATATACTATGTTACTATTAATATTGAGACTTGGCATAAATGATTTTTTAATACAAAAAAGTATTACTCATTTTTTTTACCTTTGTTCAAATCAAACAATAATAATTATCATATCTTCTAAATAGGATAATATTATATTTTATGTGGTTTGATTTTACTTGGGGCAGTCTGGGCCCACTTATACAGTCGTTCAAGGTTGAATTTCTGCTTACTTTTACGAATAATATTGGCAGCAGCATTTACATCCGCATTCAATAGTTTACCTTT
>JAFRMD010000037.1 GCA_017430835.1 Methanosphaera sp. | reverse complement strand
AGTATCAACATACTGAAAATCAATCTCACTAAAATCCACACAATTCACAAGCTTTTCAATAAAAAAACAAACATGATCCTCAGGAATCAAAGTACGAATATCCGTAGGCAACAAAAATGTCTGACCAATAGTATCTTCACGTAAAACCATAAATAACAAAACCATAAAATATATTTTACTATATAATATATTTATACAAGTTTATATATAAATATACCTATAAAAAACTATTAAAAAATCAATTAAACTTTAATAAATAAATAATTAATAAAAATAAGAACAATAATAAAAATAAAAGAAAATCTAAATGATAAAAATAGTAAAAAAATTAGTCAATAATCAAGAGTTGTCGCACACCCTCTTTCACATCCAAAAAAAAATATTGAATGGTTATATTTACTAAAAAATTATAGTTGAATAACAAAATGAAACTTAAGTAGTATATTATAATCTTTGTTTTACATTAAATAAATATAAAGTTTTATAAAAATTATACTTTCAAGAAAAGCATTGCGAAGTTGTTAGTATCAACACACTTTTGTATGAATATATGAAAAATAGTACAAAGATTATAATAAGAGTTTTCGATATATAATATTTTCTTTCACTTCGTGTTGAGATTCATTTATTGTTTTAACAAACAATAATGAGGGTATGCGACAATTTTTTTGCTATATGAATTATATTTTTATATTATATATTAAACATAATATCAAGTTATGTTTGATAATTATGAACATAGTAATAAGAAAATCTTGCTAAAAAAAACGTCTAAACGGAATTTTTGCACGTTCTAATAACTGATAAAAAAAATAGAAAAAAACTACATGACATCAAAAAACTGGAACAAGAATCAAAAAACACCAATTAACAAATTCTTTATAAACTACTAAAGGAAAAACGGTTATCCTCTTATATTCTCATCAGTGCCATTTCTCCACTTAAGCAGGGATTATAAAAGTAATAATTTTCATAACCCTCAGTTTATTCATTCAATTAATATATCTGAATTTACTTTATAAGCCGGTTTTAATTACAATTATTAATGAAATTATCTGTCTGTTAAAAATAAATGATTTAAATTAGTTGATAAGTAGATTTTTAAGAATTATTACGTGGTCTCTTTATAGTCTAAAAGATATTGTTTGAATCATTTTTTCACTAATTATAAATAATAGTTATGTTAATATTATAATTATAAGAGCTTTATTGGCTTTTTATTAACTTTTATTTTCTTGTAAAAAAAAGTGATTATAAAATTATTGGAGGAAAATGATATGGAGTCAAATAAAATATTTGGAATACTATCTATCATTATAGGATTAATTTTTATAATATTCCCTATATTTAGTTCATTTGCTGTATCTTTGATGGTTGGACTAAGTTTAGTATTCCTTGGTTTAGTTACCATATTAAGTAAATTTGAAGCCATTAATATCGTAGTTGGAATAATTTCTATTATTCTGGGATTATTATTCATATTTAACATTAGTGCAGTGTCGTTCCTTTTAGGTTTCCAATTTTATACTGTTGCTATTGTAATGGTTCTTCTTGGTATTACTGGTATAGTTAAAAATACAAGTATGTCAAAAATTTCTTCACTCTTGATTTTAATTATGGGTATCATAGGATTTGTTCTTGGAACATTCTCATTTGTAGACCCTATTTATGCCGCAGTTTTAGTAGGTATAACTTTAATCATAGAAGGAATAGTTATATATTTAGACTAAAAAAATGTTATTTTTGTGCAATCATTATGATTGCGTTTATCATTTTTTTTAATTAAGGAGTGGTATGACAATTCTCTCCGAAGACTAATTTTTTTATTATTTTAAAGGGTGTGCAACAAAGTTCTTTTTAAGTAATTTTATTTCGTACCGTAAATCATTTGAATTATATTATAATTTAACATATTTTTATATTTTTATCAATAATTTCATAATTAAAGTTTAATTAAATTCTAACTATTAAAAAATTGGCATATTTATACATCACCTATGATAAATACATTATATAAGTAAATATATTTATTAAGTTGTTGTTTTATAGTTTTGAAGAAGAATAATATAGGTCAAAACATTTTTATTACCTCTTGACATACGAACTACGATTCCAGATAATCACGTTTGTTTTTTTGTTGAAAAACTTGTTAACTGTGCTGATTTTAGTAACATTGATTTTCAGTTTATGGATACTCCAGATCAAAAAAGCTTACCATGCTACTTTATTAATTTCTATAATCATTTTAGGAATGATTTATGGCATTCATACCAGTCGTAAATTGGAACATGTTGTACGTAAAAACATTGTATTTACGTATATTGCTGGTTTTAAGACACCCTGTTTTCATTACAATTGCTTCTTTTAAAAGAAAACATCATGATTTAATTGAAAAAGTCTTCCTTGAAACTATTGATTATGAACACAATAAAGATTTAATTGACTTGGACAGTATCAGCTTAGATGAAAGTAATACCGGAGCATATGCAAATAAATCCAACAATCTAACAGAAGAAGATGTTCAAAAACTTCTACACATAATTGAACAACAAATAATAGAAAATCAAAACAAAATACCACCTATGAAAAATAATTAAAAGATTATAATGAACTACCAAGCAACTGAGCAGTCACTATAAAATCTGAGGAGTCAACAGGACTATTTCACATAATTGTTGCACACATTCATAATCAAAAAAAATAATATTAAAAATATAATATGGGGGGTATAGAAAAAATTACCAATTTATAATGCTATAATTGTATTATACTGTCGTATTCACAAGGAATTTCATCAGTAAGTATTATTGTTGTCTTATTTTCCATAAGCTTTCTTAAACTTTTAATGACTTTCTGTTTAGTTATCCTATCTATTCTTGACATGACATTATCTATTATCAATATCCTTGATTCTTTAAGATAAGCTCTTGTCAATAGGATTAATTCGCGTTCACCCTGGCTGAGATTGTTGTTTTCATCGGATATTATTGTATCGTACTGTTGTGGCAGTTTCATTATGAATTCATGACTTCCAACTTCTTTTGCTGCTTTAACTATGTCTTCATGGCTAATATTCTTTGTTGAATAGGCTATGTTCTCCTCGACTGTTGCCTTATATAACTGATTATTCTCTGACAGGATTGTACATGAATCTATGATATTTTTTTGTGGTATTTGCCGTATATTCTTGCCGTCCACTAGTATTTCACCTGAATCAGTTTCATAGAATTTTGTCAATAATTTTATTATTGTTGATTTTCCGCTTGCTGCTTTGCCTTTAACCAATATTTTGTTTTTGTCACCTATTTTAAAGTTTAAGTTGTCCAATACTTTTTTGTCGTCATAACTGAATGTTACATTCCTGAATTCTATTTCTCCATTGTTTATGTCTTCTGCCTTTTCAATAGCTTCTTCATGATCCGGTTCGTGCAGTAGTTCATAGATTTTTACGTAGCTGGTATATACTCCCTGTACGTCTCGCATTGCTTTTCCAAAGTATTTAAGCTGACCAATAACTATCTGCCCATATAATATTAATTCCAGCACAATTTCAAGGGTTATTGTTTTTTCAAATAGCATGTCCATTGCAATAATATATATTAGTATGTAGACCAGGTTGGACATAAACAGGGTTATTGGTTCTATAATAACCGATTTAATGGTTGCGTTACTAAAAGATTTTTTATCCAGGCTGTTTAACCGGTCAAATCTATCTTCACAATAACCGTTATTGTCATTTACTACAGTTTTGTTCAGAAGCGTATCTCCGATTAGGGATATCATTTTAGCCGTATATTCCCGTGTTTTTTTCACGTAACCAAGACTATACTTGTTGACTACAACAATAATTATAGTGGTTATGATCATTATTAGCAGGTACCATTTGGTTAATTCCCAGTCAAGCAGCAACATCATCACCACAGCCAGAATTAATAACAATGTATTAGTAATTATTGTTGATACTTTAGAACCAATAAAGCTTCGTATGACAAAAGTATCATGATTAATTCTTGACATTATTTCTCCGGAATTGGTGTCATTCAAAAACCTGTAATTAAGGCTGTTAACTTTCTTTTCAATTCTTTCACGCAATCCCAATGTAACCTTTTCACTTACAGGATACGTTAAATAGGTAATGACTATTTCCAGGATATAAGTTATTAACATTACTATTGTAATCTCAATTAACAGGTTGGTAAATTTTGCTGAGAAAAATATTGTACTTCCCGGCGTATATTCTCCAAAAATGTTTATTATTTTTCCCAATATTTTAGGCAAATTAATGGCAAATACGGAATTGAATAATAACAATGCGATAATTATCATAAATCGTACTTTAAACGGCCGTAAGAGATCAATTGTAAAATTTATAAAATCCTCATAATCAGCAAGTTTCTTCATAATATCATCCCATCTGATTTAACTAAGTTTTTATAATATTCTGAATTTTCTATTAATTCCTGGTGAGTGCCTATTGTACTTATTTTTCCATCATCCAATAGGATTATCTTATCCGAATATTTCAATATTTCAATGTTGTCGGTTACAAGAATTATTGTCTTATTCTTTAAATATTCTTTAATCTTTTCAAATCTCATGTACTGGGAATTCTCATCATAGCCAGCAAACACGTTATCAAATAGATAAATATCTGCCTTTTTAAGAAGACAACGCATTATATTCAGTCTGTCTTTTATGTTAGTGGATAAATTACCACCCTTTTCATCTACATTATAGCATAAAAAGTCATCAATATCATCAACACATTCGTCCAAACCGGATAATTCTGCAGACAATTCAATTTCATCCCGATTAATAGAATCGTCTTTAAAGGTAATGTTTGATTTTACAGTATCATTAAAGAGGAAAGTTTTTTCTGTAGCAAATGATAACTTGCTTTTTAAGTCTTTTTTGTTAATTTTCTTAATGTCATTGCCGTCTATTTTTATTTCACCATCGGTACATGGATATAATCCATTTAAAAGTGATAAAAGTGTTGACTTTCCACTTGCAGTTTTACCAACAATAGCTACCGTAGAATCTCGTTTGACGTTAAAGGTAACATCCTCAAGGGCATTCTCTGTATCATATTTAAAGCTAACACCATTAAATTCAATTATGTTCTGATTATCATTGTTTTTAAATTCATAATCTTCTTTTTCAAGTGTATCTTCAAGAACCAATGCATCTTCAATATTTTTTGACCATCCATTAACGCTAGTTAATGCGTTAAATATGGAAGGCAACATTTTTATGCTAGTTAAAGTAAAGAGTATGAACTGGAAAAAGATTACTAATTCAAATACATCCATTTTAACGTATATTAATTCCTGACTGCTGAAGAGTATCATCAGCACAATGAACAAGTTAAAAAATATTAAAAATAACGGATAGAAATAACTTGTTCTTTTAGAATAATCCATACACGTAGTACATGACGTTTCTATAGCATCCTGAAATAGTTCATTTTCATATTGTTGTTTATTATTCAATCGTATATTATCAAACAATAATGCTCCCTGCCGGAATAAGAAATTAATCCTGGCAAACGTTTTTTTAGGTCCAAAATAATTATCACATGCATACCTTAGGAATAGATAAACAACGACTATAATCAATCCTATTAAGAACAGATATATCTCTCCTAGGAAGGGACTCAAATAATTAATATCCAGATACAGTACTAAAAACACGAAGGGAAGAAGAGATAAAAAACCAAGAACATTAAATATGAAGTTTCTTATATTAAACAATCCCCTGGTTGCACAACCCATCAGAGTAGTACTTTGAAATTTCTGAATTTCACCCACAGGTGCATTAGCGTATAACCGAAACAGTCTTTTTCGAATATCATATGCAGTAGACGAAGCAATGTTCGTTGCCATAGAAAAAACAATCAACATGGCAATGATAGTTACTATCGTCGCCACTATCATAATTATTTCATAATAACCCAGATATTCCACATCAGTTCCCTTTAAGGTTAAATTAAGTAACTTTCCCACAATAAAAATTCCATAAAACTGTGAAAACGTTGCTATAAATTGGAAAATGATGAGCGGAACAATTTTCTTCCACTGGGTTTTAAAAAAATATCTTAACAGCATCTTCATTTTTAACCACATTCATATATTTATTATCAAGTTTCGATATCCAAAAATAATATTGAATAGTTGCATTTACTAAAAAATCATAGTTAAATAACAAAATGAAACTTAGGTATATTATAATCTTTGTTTTACATTAAATAAAAGTATAGAGTTTTAGAAAAATTTTAGTTTTAGAAATAATTTGGGAAGTTGTAAGTATACACTTTTGTATGATAAAGCATGAAAAATAGTGCAAAGATTATTAAACCTTCTTTTTTATAATCATTTCCAGAAATTTCCCTTTATTTGAGATGATATTATGGATATAAAACATATAAATTTTGTTAAGTTATTATAATATAAACAACCCAACTAAAGTATATCAAATTAAATAAATAATACCGTATGTAATCGTATATTAAATAATTAAAATACTACACAATTTAAACAAAGTTCAGTAATCAAAACTACTTTTAATATTACTTTAACTATCAAATTATTAATGAAAATAAAAATGCTTCATAACTTAAAGTTATGTTAGAAAATAAGAATTATATTATTTATATTAATTGGGGGGGGGTAGTGCCAAAAATTTATTTTATAACATTTACAGATTTATCCAAATTGTACAAAAATAGGGATTTCTATATAGCCATTATTTAAATAATAAATAAAATGGCTCTGTTGCAATCCTACTTTTTTGATTATTTTTGTATTGCTCATGATACGAATGTGGCTACGCATATGATTAGGGTTGCAATCCTACTTTTTGATTATTTTTGTATGATTCTTTTTTGATTTTTTAGATTATCGTTGTTTGTTCTTTATTGTTGGTTATTTCTTGTATTGGATTTTTTGTGGTGTTTGTTTTTAGTTTTGTTTGAGTTGTTGTGTCTGTTTCTTTTT
>JAFRMD010000036.1 GCA_017430835.1 Methanosphaera sp. | reverse complement strand
GGACTTTGATTCCTGAGGATCATGTTTGTTTTTTTATAGAGAAACTTGTGAATTGTGTTGATTTTAGTGAAATTGATTTTCAATATGTTGATACTCCTGGTCAAAAGGCTTATCCTGCCGCTATGCTGGTATGTATAATACTTTGGGGAACGATATATTCTATTCATAGTAGTCGTAAGTTGGAACGTATTGTTCGTGAAAATATTGTATTTATGTATTTAGTTGGTTTTCAAACTCCTGTTTTTTAGTACTATTGCAGCTTTTAAACGTGAACACAATGATTTGATAGAAAAAGTTTTCCTGGAAACAATTAATTATGGACATAATCGTAATCTGATTGATTTTGACAGCATTAGTATTGATGGAAGTAAAACCAGGGCATATGCTAATAAATACAATAATTTAAGCAATGAAGATGTTTTAAAACTTTTATACATCATTCGCAAAGGAATCATAACGGATGAAGAAGAGAACAAAGCGTTAGAAAATCGACAAAATAAAACCATTAAAAACGATAATGATAATAAAGAACGGATTAAAGAAGCTTTAAAAGAATCTAAAAATATCAAAGTAAAAATCTAATGAAAAACCACGAAGCATAAAGAAAATAGAACATCCTGAATCTGATGAGGAAATTGAAGAAGATCAGGAAACGTTGGATACTTATCGTAAAAAGCCAATGAAAAGCACTATGAAACATGATGAAAGCAAATTTGACGAAGAAATGTATGAATTAATTGATGAAAATGATTTAAACTTCTGTGGAAAACAAATACTAAAACAAGCAATAGAACACCCTGAAACAGCATATAAACAAATACAAAAATTAGAAAGATGCAAAGAAGAACTGGAAAAAAGTGGTAAAAACACAGTAAATTACACAGACCCTGAAGCACGCAAAAGTCCTAACAAGTAAAATAATGCAATCAGGATATAACGAACAAATAACAGTAGACAACAAAAACGGACTAATAATAGCAGTAACTGTAACACAAGATGCAAATGATCAAAAACAATTAATACCCATGATAGAAAAAACACAAGAAACTTTACAAAACGCATTAAACATATCACAAGAGGAATCAGAACAAATAATACAAAACACGGATATACTCGCAGATAACAGTTATTATACCAATCAAACAATACATGACCTATACGATGAAGGAAAATATTCAATTTTAATCCCCCAACAAACAACAAGCAACTCAACAAAAAGATTGCCTAAAAAGAAAAAGCCAAAGAAAACAAAACAACAATAAAGATGGATTTTCAAAACACAACATGATAAAAGATGAAGAAAACTACTACTACATCTGCCCAGAAAATAAAGTATTACCAGTACAACAAGTCTATCCTGGAAAATACAACGACAAAATAATATACTACACACATGAATGCAGCAAATGCCCTTCAAAAAACATATGCCTAACCAATAAAATAACAGGAAAAGTACTCACAGACTACACCAGCCAAGCCAAAGAATTACTAGCCTATAAGTTTGAAACACCACATGGACAAAAACAATACAAAAAACGAATGCCAATGGTAGAACCACGATTCGCATACAACAAATACACCCTGAAATACAGACAATATCACATATTAGGCCTAGAAAATGCAAAAATGCAACAAACACCCATGGCAACAGCACAAAACATAGTGAAAATACATAATCTAGAACTGAAAGAACAAACAAAAAATAAAATATTAATAGATCTAACTTAAAAAAATAGAATAAATATTAAAATAATAAAATAAGCATCAAAGAACAAGTATACTATATACTCATAATTGTTGCACACTCTCAAAAAATTTAAAAAAAAGGGTTTAGAATGGTAATTCAATATATCTTACTTCACCTGAGTTTCTGCTCCAATTTACAATAGTTCCAAAGGAGTTGTAATCAGATGTTGCATCACATTGAACCCATTTACCATTAACGTACACTTCTGCCCATACGTGACCGGTTACCAGTCCGCTTCTGAATACACAACTTTTACCGTGAACATATCTGGCAGGCAGGTTTGCTGTTCTGAACATTGCTACACATACGTGAGCCATGTCTACACAGTTACCGTAACCTTGACTGAGTGTTCTTACGGATCCGTATCTTGTATCGGCGTAGTAGCTGTATGTAGTGTGTTTGTTCACATAATCAAATATTGCTTTTGCCTGATTATATGCACCGCTTACGCCGGAAATTGCACTGGCTACTGCATTCTTAAATATTGTAGCGTTTACTTCACAATTCTTGGTTTTTACCAAGTATTGCTGATATCCTGAAGCTACTGTATTGTCTGATGTGTAGCTTGAGGAATCGGACTTGAGCTTTGAAACTACGGCATATGCCGGTAACTGTTTATTGTTACTGATATATGCAACTACACGTGCGTAAATATACACTGTGTCTTCAAAGTTGATTGTTCCGATAGCTGTGGATATCGCTGCCGGTGCCCGTGAGTTATTTGCGTAGAATGAAATTATATTTCCCGCTGATTTAACATACTCGCTTTGTACAAGATTCTTACCGTAACAGCTTGTATTGTATGAAGACACATTATCTCCAAATTTACCATTAGCGTAGGTTTTATTGGTTGTTACAACTTCTGCCAATAGGTATAAAAACTCTGACATTGCAACGTTATCATTTCCCATCACGACATATTTAGGTAAACTTTCATGTTGTTCGATATAATTTTTTACCCTCACTGCCGCATCCAATACTTGTGAGTAAGTATATGTTGATAGGGATGATACTGTCCTGATTTTTGATGAGTTTTTACTTGATTGGTATTTGTTTGTTCCACCATATATTGCTTCAATAGTGTTAATCTTGTTGGTTGACAGTGCTGATGTGCCAAATGATATTGTTGCCACACCATTTGATACTGTTGTAGTACCACTTGATACACCGTTTAATTTGAGGACAAATTTTCCTCCATCAACAGGATTGTTACTTGAATCTAAAACTTTTGCTTTTAAAGTGAAAGTTTTATCCTTCTGAGCAATGTATAATGGTTCCAATATAATTTTTGTGCTTTTAATGGTGAATTTTACAACGGATAATGTTGATTGTCTTGTTGCTTCATAACTGGTATTTGTTGCTCCGACCTTGGCAAGTAATGTATAGTTTTTAATCTTCCAGTTTGGAACATCAAATGTTAATGATGCTTTACCATTATTTATTTTTGCAGAACCAATTGTTATACCATTAACTTTGAATACAGTGGTTAAACCGTTTACGCTGGTACCATTGCCATATGTGTATGTGGCAGAAATGGTTGCTGGCATATTCGGGTTAACTTCATATGAATTTAATTGTATGTTTATATCTTGTTTTTGTGTAGATCTAACATAATCATCATAGTTAGTTGATAATGGCAATACGGTACAATAGTTTGGATAGGCTCCATTATTATACATGTATGCTACCATTCTTGAATAGAAATATACTAAATCATCAAATCCGATTGTTCCAACGGTTGAAGCAACTTTTGTTGGATTTTTTAGCGTATTTTCGTATTCATTTATCACTTTCAAAGATAATGAAGAATATTCCTCTTTGTATACTCTTGTATTATAACAGTTAGTGTTAGCTGTTGAAGCATCTGTAAATATCGGATGTACTACAGATGCCTTAGATAATGATGTTTTACTTAACATATATAAAAAGTCCTTCATTTGGACTTTTTCATTACCCATTACCACATAATTTGGTAATTGGTTATATTTTTCAATAAACACTTTCGTTCTGTTTGCCGCATCACCTATCTGTGAAAAAGTATACTTGTTTATTGATGTGGATACTTTTAATGTAGATGTTGATTGACTTGGATTGAATGATGTTGATCCACCATACTTTACCAATATTGTATAATCACGTTGTGATAAGCTGGATGTATCATATAAGATTGATGCTTGATTGTTTACCAATTTTGCAGTTCCAATACTTATACCGTTTAACTTAAATACCACACTACCTGCAGTACTTTTGCCTGCAGTTGTCAATACTGTAGTGGATATATTTATCTTATCACCTTTTTTTGCAAACAGATATTTATTTGTGTTTACTGTGGTGTCAATCTTTGATGAGCTTGTTTTAATGTTTGATTCTTGTTTATTCAATGTAGTACTTGTTGTAGAATTGTTTACTACAGCATCACCAGTAATTGAATTTGCTTTATTTATTGTGCTTTGACTGGTAGTGCCTGTAGGATCAGTGTTTGAATCACCTTTAATGCTTACTGTGCTTTTTTCTATAACATTTGATTCTACATTTGATTGTTCATTTACTGATACACTTGAGATATCGGTACTGTCATTATTAACCGTATCACTGCCAGTAGCACTGACAGCCATCATACCTATTAATAATACAGACATGAAAATCAAAATCAAATTTCGCTTAATCTTACCGCCTCCATTTAATAAACCAAAATATGAATTATTAATTCGATTAAGTAAGTCATAAATTTTATAATTATATCATAAAAAAGTATAACTCTGATATTCTGATTTTATTTAATTTGATTAATCAATTTTTATGAAAAATTAATAAGCAAGCAAATTAAGAATTGAACATATTCTTAATTCTAACTTTTACTTATCTTTATGTTAATATATAAATCTATGTATATTTTATTACATGTGTCATTAATTTTATTACCAATCGGAGTATTATGAAGATAAAAATAAGAAAAACTTGAAAAAATATTGAAAAAATAGAAAAGTATATAAATGAGAATATACAAAACTTATATTGTACTCTAAAAAGAGTCTTAAGCATAGCTCCCTAGGGTAGTGGCAATCCTCCCGGTCTTTGGAACCGGGGACAGCGGTTCGACTCCGCTGGGAGCTATTATACTTTTATTCTCATTTTGAAAACATTTATTAATAATATTACACAAATATAACTACTAATTACTTTAGGTGAATAATCATGCCAAATTATGAAGATCCATTGAAGGACTATTTAGATAAAGATCCCGAAAGAAGAGTTAAGTTATTCTATATTTATACTCGTATAATGATTATATCCACATTCCTAATAGCATTCGGAGTTATAATGTTCATATTATTAGAATTTGGAATAATATAATTAATCACTATCCTTTTTTTTATACAATATATAACGACTTGCTCTGCGAAAAATTTAAACTTCTTTTACAATAGAATCATAAACTCTTTTTTGAATCATTTCCGATTTTATCATTGCATTTTCCAATATTCGATCACTTGTTATTATAGTACATACCGGATATGATTTCTTGATTAAATAATCCACACTAGATATATCATGTACATTAGGAATATTATTTAAATTATAATATGCATCTTTAAATGAATATGGCATTAATTTAACACTGAACTTTTTAACGGTAGGTATGTTTACTTTATGATTATTGCAAGAATTGATATGTGCATCTGCAAGGTTGAAATCGAAGGAATTTTCAATATTCTCAAAAGTTCCCTGAATCCTAGGATTAACCTCAAGTACATAAAACCTGTTGTTTTGCATGATAAAGTCAATTCCATTGGAGCCGACAAGATTATACATGTGAGAAATCTTGGTGGATATATTGTCAATCTTATCACTATGATTAACCAAAGGCGTTACATTTCCACAATATAAAAAGTTAGCGGCGTTTAACCTATTGGAACCGATAATCTGATGGGATGCAGTGATAATATCCACCTCCCCATTAGGATAGGATAGAAATGAACTGCTGATACTGTTACCATCAATGTACTCCTGCAGGATAAACGTATCATCAACAGGGGAATCTTCATTTAACCAGTCAATATTAACCCCACCAGAACCATAGATTGGTTTTACAATATACTTCTTATCACTGGACTTGCTTATTTCGAATGCCTCTTCCAGAGAGTTTAACTTAAACGTTTCAGGCATTAAAAAATTCTTATGCAACTTCTTATAGAGTTTATACTTGTTATTAATAGCATCCACATCATAATTACCGATAACCTTAGATTTTGGAAAACGAGTTACGTCAATATCATTGGAACATATTATGTAATCCACTTCATTGACATATTCCAATGCCAAATCAATTAGGATATCCATATCAAATGATGAGAACTCATCCGGAACAATCAGTTTATCAACAACATCCTCCTGATCCAAGAGATTAAAAAAACTAGTAGCATATACAGTATAACCCAATTGCTTTAAGGATTTTGATAACGGACGAGTATTAGAACCTACTATCAATATTTTAGTAATAATATACACAACCTGAAATATAATTATCTTATATTATTAAAATTAGTAAGTTTAAATATATTAAATTTATTTATAAATTCAAAAAAACAGGACACAAATAGTAAAAAAAAGATTTGAAAATAATACAAGAGGGTGTGCAACAATCACATTTTGAAAGTTAATTGTGATTGTAACGTTGGTCCAAGTAAACCTTGATATATTTATATTATTTAATTTTTTTGTATTTTTAGTTCTTATCCTTCTATGGGCATTATGTTTTCTTTTAATAGGGTTGTTTTATATTCTGTATTTTTATCTTGTATTTTGTTGTCTAGAGTAATTGTCCTGTTTTTGCACTTTTTTGTCATTTTAGGTGTTATTATCTGTATTTTAGTGTGTATTTGTTGTATGCAAATCTTGGTTCTACATTCGGCATCCTGTCTTTGTATTTTTCTTGTGCTTCTGGTGTGTGCAGGTGGTGTTTTATTTTCATTGCTGAATCACTTATGTAATCTATTATTACTTTAGTTGTCCTTTTTAGTTGATATACATTTATCTTTTGATGGGCAATTGGAGCAGTTTGCTTTGTAGTAATTATTTTATCCCGGTTTATTGGCGGCATATCTTATTTTGTTTTCTATTTTCGGTCACCAAGTCTTCACAGTTTATATTTATCTTTTGATACCAATCATTTATCTGGTAAATATAATGTTATACTATCTCTGTCTTCTGCTTTTTCAACTTGGTCGTAGCTAAAAATTACGTAATCGGCCAGTACATCAATGTCGAAGCATTATGGAATTCTTCTGGTGTAAGTTTAATGCTTTTTGTATGTATATCTTCTGATTTTTCAATCATAGGCATTGATTGTTTTTGATTGTTTCCATCAGTTGAGTATCAACTCTATTATTAGTCCGATTTATTATTTACGATTATTTGTTCATTATATCCTGTTAATGTTACCCCTTTTTTGTTTGAGTTTTTTCTTGCTTCTAATCTGAATAATTTACTGCGTTGTATTGTTTTTTCTATCATTTCTTGACATTTTTCGAGTTTTACATTTGTTTGACTCTGCTTCTGAGTGTTCTTAGCTTGTCTATAGCATTCTTTACAATATAGATTAAAATTATTTTCATCAATTAACTCATACAGTTTCTCATCACATCCGCTGACATCTGTTCTCATAGATTCGTTCAGGGTATATTACGAGAAGAATCATTATATTTATTATTATATTCATTATTATTGATTTTGTTATTATTGGGTTAATAGACAGTGAATATTTAAATACTATTATGCCAACAACAACAGGAACTGGTCAAAAGGAACCAAAAGTTATATAATCCCACTTCACCATTGCTAATCAGGAAAGTTAATGAGGTAATGTTGTAAAAAAGTTAATGAATCCTCCTTATCGACATCAACAAAGTTTAATTTGAATTATACTCTTTGAACAATTTTTTCATAATCATAGTTGTGATTTTTCATAGAACATTACTTGGAAAATATTTATTATTGAGGGGATTAATAGTAATTATTATCTAAATAATTATTGGTGATTATTAATGAATAATAGGATTGAAATTGCTCATGAATTTGCAAAAGCTATTAAATCAGAGTATATTCTTAAAATCATATTATTTGGTTCTGTTGCTCGTGGTGATGATACAGAAGAATCAGATATTGATATTTTAATTGTATCGGACCATCCTATGAAAATTGACGATAAGATTGCTGACGAAGTGGCATGGGTTATGTATGATAAACAGGAACTTATTTCAGCACATGTTATGAGTGAAGAAACATTCAATAAAACCAAATCTTTTTCATTTTTAACTAACGTTTTAAAAGAAGGTGTTCTTATTGGATGATGAAATAATTGCATTTGTTAATAAGGCCGAAACCAAATTAAAACCTAGCAAAGCTTTATTTGAAATTGAAGGATATGCAGATTCTGTTTCATTATCTTATTACTGTATGTTTTTATGTGCTAAAGCGTTACTGGTTAAAAAAGAGTGCAATATTCCTAAGACTCATCAAGGTTTAATTCAATTGTTTAGTTTAAAATATGTTCATAAAGATGATTTTAAATATAATGTATATAAATATTTAGCTAATGCTCAGTCAAATAGGGAAGATGCAGATTATAATGCTATTGATAATATTAGTCGAGAATTAGCCGAAAAAAGAATTATCGAAGCGGAAGCCTTTTTAAATGAAACAAAAAAATTCTTATAAATACGAAATATAAAATTTATTAAACAAACAATTGGTGATAATTTTAATATTAAATCAACAGAAATTAACTAGGCAAATTTATGAATTCATCATTTACTATGGAAGTTTGCTAGAAAAGTAGGGATATTGTTTCAAATTTATTGATTTGAACAGGATGAGTCTAAAGAAAGGCAAGAATTAGAGGGACATATGGAATCTAATTTTCCTAATGAATTTAAAGAATTCAAAGAATATGAACAAAAAAATTGAAAAAAGAACTCCTAATATAAAACAAATGTATTCTGATTATCTTGACGGGAAAGGAGAAATGTCTGATTTCAAATAGTTTATATTTTCGAAAGAGTTTTAGTTTCTGAATATTTTGGATTGTACATTTTTTTAATATAATAGAAGGTGTGCAACAATCACATTTTGAAAGTTAATTATGATTGTAACGTTGGTCCAAGTAAACCTTGATATATTTATATTATTTAATTTTTTTGTATTTTTAGTTCTTATCCTTCTATGGGCATTATGTTTTCTTTTAATAGGGTTGTTCTATATTCTGTATTTTTATCATGTTTTTTGTTGTCTAGAGTAATTGTCCTGTTTTTGCACTTTTTTGTCATTTTAGGTGTTATTGTCTGTATTCTAGTGTGTACTTGTTGTATGCAAATCTTGGTCCTACATTTGATTATTATCAGTTTTATTATTGTTAGTTGTTCTTTCTTCTTTGATTTTTAGGTTTTTACTTTCTCTTAAGTTTTTTTTTTGATTTGTTTCTTTTTCAAGCCATCATCATTAACGTTTTTTTGTTGCAGTTATCCAGGATTTTTTCTTCTTCATCTGTAATGAATCCTTGTTCAACAATATGAATAATTTAGCAATGTCTTCACTTGTTAAACTATTATATTTATTTGTATATGCTCTTGTTTTACTGCTATCCACATTAATTCTGTTAAAATCAATTAAATAAGATTATGTCTATAATTTACCTTTCAAAAAATACTCTTCCTATCAAATCTTGATGTTCACGTTTAAAATCCTCAATAGTAGTGAATACTGGAGTTTCAAAACCAACCATGTACATAAAAATAACATTCTCAGGAAGGATGCTTCCAATTTACGACTGCTATGAATAGAATAAATCATACCTAAAACAATAACTCTATCATTAAATCTGCAGAATAAGCCTTTTAACTAGGAGTATTCCCCTATTCACAGCCAATATAACTAAAATCTATACAATCTACCAACTTTCTAATAAAAAACATACATGATTATCAGGAATCATTGTACATATATCCAAAGATAATAAAAATGTCTAATCAATATTATCGTCCTTTAAAACCAAAAAATCAACCAATAAAATATATTTTATATGTAATATTCATATACAATCTAATATAAAATATACCTATAATTAATACTTAAAAAATCAATTGAAGTTTAATTCTAAAATTATATATAATATAGTTAATAATAAGACGTTTATAGAAAAAATAATCAATTAAATTATAGAAAAATAGGGCGGATTATAATAATTGTCACACCATCTATAATTGAAAAAAAAATAGTTATATTTGAGAAAGGATATGAAAAAGAATAATCATGGAGAAATCCATGAAATTATTCATTCTCTTGAGTCAATGTTACGCTTAATAACTTTAAGCTGTACAAAGCTTTCCCTTTCCATTTCCTCTAAACGCATTTCAATAAATGAAATGGTATTGTTGATACGAGGAATCATTACATGTTCTAAAGCATTTACTCTTCTTTTAGTTGCTTCAATCTCTTTAGCTAACATAAGAATGGTTTTTTCGATTTCACCGAGTTCAATAATGATTTTTATTGACTCTTCGAATTCCTTAGCAGCTATGTCTAAGTTAGCTGAAGTTCCAGCAAAACCATAACCTCTGCTAATTACATCGTTATGTGTAGCTTGACTTTTTACAACAGGGACAGAAACACCCATAATACTTCTAGAACTTATGTCTAATTCGATAGATTCTCTAACTGATAAAGCGGCACGTTTAACTGCCATATCTCCCATGTCTATTTGAGCTTTGTTTAGTTCTGCATAAGCAATAGCTAATTTCTTTTCTACTTCATCTCTAGAACCTTGAACTCTATCCAATATTTCAAAAAACTCCTTAATGAGAGCATCTCTTTTTTCTTTAAGAAGACTATGACCTTTAGTAGACAATTTAGCTCTGTCTTTTAAATTAAGAAGTTCCATACGTGTTGGATTAATTCCATCCAGTTTTTCTCCTGCCATTAACTAGCCTCCTTCACTGACATATTTACCTTAAAATTTAAAGAATAATTGAAATTATTCTTCAGTAGTTTCTTCTTCTACTTTGGATTCTTCAGTTGGTAAATATTTTTCAACGTATTCGTCTTTTACACGTTTAAGTTCAGTTTTAGGTAAGATGGTAAATAAGTTCCAACCTAAATCAAGAGTTTCTTGAATAGATCTGTCTTCATCAAGACTTTGTCTGATGAATTGATCTTCGAATGCATCAGCAAATCTTAAGTATTTAAGATCGGTTTCAGTTAAAGCTTCTTCCCCAACTACAGCTGTTAAATCACGTAAGTCACGACCTTCTGCATATGCTGCATATAGTTGGTCTGATACTCCACTGTGATCTTCACGAGTACGGTCTGCTCCAATACCCCCACTCATTAACCTTGATAATGAAGGAAGTACGTTTACTGGAGGGTAGATTCCGTTTCTGTCTAATTCACGGTCTAATACAATCTGACCTTCTGTAATATATCCGGTTAAGTCAGGAATAGGGTGTGTAATATCGTCCTGAGGCATAACCAATATAGGCATCTGTGTAATAGATCCGTCTTTTCCACCAATACGTCCTGCACGTTCGTACATCTGTGATAAGTCAGTGTACATGTAACCAGGGTATCCTCTACGTCCTGGTACTTCACTACGTGCTGATGAAATTTCCCTAAGTGCTTCACAGTAGTTAGTAATATCGGTAAGAATTACTAATACGTGCATACCTTTTTCAAATGCTAAATATTCAGCAGTTGTAAGTGCCATTTTAGGGGTCATGATTCTTTCAATAGCAGGGTCGTCTGCTAAGTTCATGAATACTGTTACTCTTTCTAATGCACCGGTTTGTTCAAACTCGTTCATGAAGAAGTTTGCTTCTTCGTGAGTAATACCCATAGCACCGAAAATTACTGCAAATTCAGTATCTTCAGCAAGTACTTTTGCTTGTCTTGCAATTTGAGCTGCAAGCTGGTTGTGAGGTAAACCAGAACCTGAAAAGATAGGTAATTTCTGACCACGTACAAGTGTGTTCATTCCGTCAATAGTTGAGATACCTGTTTGGATAAATTCTGCAGGGAATTGTCTTGCTGCTGGGTTCATTGGAGAACCGTTCACATCCAATTCTTTGTCAGGAATGATATCCGGTCCACCGTCGATAGGTTTACCAATACCGTTGAATATTCTTCCTAACATATCAGTTGATACACCGATTTTTGCAGTTTCACCAGTGAAACGGACTTTTGTGGATAATGTGTTGAGGTTACTTGTACCTTCGAATACCTGAACAAGTGCTACATCGTTTTCAACTTCTAATACTTGTCCAGTTCTGTTTTCACCTGTAGGAGTTTCGATTTCTACAATTTCGTTGTAAGCTACACCTTCAACATCTTGAACAACCATTAAAGGTCCAGATACTTCTGATACTGTAGTATATTCTCTTGTTTTAATATCTACATCATTCATTGTCCAGCCTCGCTACATTGTTTTGTAATTTGATTTCTTAATTCTTCTGTTTTAGCATCAAATTCATCTTCTGGTACATATTTCATTCTGTCTAAGTCTACTCTAACATCTAAGTTTACAAGTTTATTTACATCTGCACCGTCAGCTAATGCTTCTTGAGCTGTTGTGTTGTATAATAAAAGTGTTTTTAGCATGTTATATTGTTTTTTAGGTGAACAATATGTATCTGTATCATCGAATGCATTTTGTTGTAAGAAGTCTTCTCTTAACATACGTGCTGCTTCTAATGTTACACGGTCTTTTTCAGGTAATGCGTCAGGACCTACTAATTGTACAATTTCGTTAAGTTCTGCTTCTTTCTGTAAAAGAGCCATAGCGGTATTTCTTAGATCTCTCCAATCACTACCGACTTCACTGTTCCACCATGGAGTAATACTGTCCACGTATAATGAATAACTGTTTAACCAGTTGATGGATGGGAAGTGACGTCTGTCTGCAAGTGAAGCATCTAATGCCCAGTATACTTTTGCAATACGTAATGTGTTGGTTGTAACTGGTTCTGATACGTCCCCACCTGCTGGAGATACTGCTCCAACTACGGTTACTGAAGCGATTGCTTTGTGTGAACCGATTGTTGTTACACGTCCTGCACGTTCATAGAACTGTGCTAATCTTGAAGCTAAGTATGCAGGGTAACCTTCTTCCCCTGGCATCTCTTCAAGACGTCCGGAAATTTCCCTCATAGCTTCTGCCCATCTTGAGGTACTGTCTGCCATAAGTGCTACGTCGTAACCCATGTCTCTGAAGTATTCGGCAATGGTAATACCTGTGTATACACATGCTTCCCTAGCTGCTACCGGCATGTTTGATGTGTTAGCAATAAGAACTGTTCTGTCCATTAAAGGATTTCCAGTTTTTGGGTCTTCTAGTTCAGGGAACTCGGTAAGTACTTCTGTCATTTCGTTACCACGTTCTCCACATCCAATATATACAACTATATCAGCGTCTGCCCATTTTGCTAATTGTTGTTGTGTAACTGTTTTTCCTGATCCGAATGGACCTGGAATAGCAGATGTTCCACCTTTAGCTACACAGAAGAATGTATCCTGTGCTCTTTGACCTGTTATAAGAGGTACATCTGGGTCTAATTTGTTGACGTATGGTCTACCTACCCTTACCGGCCAAATTTGCATCATTTGTAATTTTTTGATTCCATCAGCTGTTTCGATTTCTGCAATGTCATCTACTACAGTGTGTCTTCCACTTTCGATGGATTTTACAGTACCTGATACGTTAGGTGGTACCATAATTTTATGTTCGATAGCTACAGTTTCTTGAACTGTACCAATGATGTCTCCACCATTTACTTCATCTCCAACAGATACTGTTGGTTTGAAATCCCATTCTTTTTCTTTATCTAATGCTGGTACGTCTACCCCTCTAGGTAGGTAATCTCCGGATAAACTTTTAATTTCTGTTAATGGTCTTTGAATACCATCGTAAATAGATTTAAGTATACCAGGACCTAATTCTACAGAGAGTGGACCACCAGTACTTTCTACTTTTTCTCCTGGTTTGATACCAGCAGTTTCTTCGTAAACCTGAATTGTGGCTGTATCGCCTTCAAGTTCAATAATTTCACCTATGAGTCCAATATCACCGACACGAACCATTTCGTGCATCTGGGTACCTCTCATACCTCCACCGACAATAACTGGACCTGCAATTTTAATAATTTTTCCTGTGATCATTTTACCATCTCTACCCCAATAACTCTTTTAATAAGTTCATTCATTGGGTCAGTTTCTCTTTTATGTGAGCCTGACTTATCTGGTACTTCAATTATCATTGGTAATGCTGTTGAACTAGTGTATTTGGTTATATCTTCACGTAGTTCATCACCAATTTCTTCAGTTGTGATAATGATTGAGTATTCTTCATCAACCAACTGTTTTAAAGTAGTTCTTGCTTCATCTTCGTTATGTACAGGGAAACCGCTTTTGATTCCACCCAACATAAAACCAGTTACTGTATCTGGATCTGCCATTATAGCAATGTCTTTTTTCATAATAACATCTCCTTAATTTCGGAACTAGGTACAACAGGTCCTCTTTTACTTCTTGCAATAATTTTAAGATTTTTGATTTCATCTTCTTTTTTATACATGAAACCGACTATAGGACCTATACCGAATGGTTTTTTCTTAAAGATATTTTTAGCCGTATCTCTTTCGTAAGCATCTAATGCTTCATCGAATACTGATATGGATTTTGTCTGGTTGTATTCTGGAATGTGATCTGCAACAACACTACCATATTCAGAACTTTCGATACTGCTTAATAATGAATTCATGTCTTCTGATTCCATAAATTCTTTAAGTTTCCATTCACGTAATCTGTATCCATTATTTATTACATATGGATTGATTTGTTCATATGAAAGACCATCTGCTTTTGCTCTCATGATAATCTTTATATTTTCAATATCTACTTTTGTTCCTATGTAACTGTGTAACATTCTAGTATTATCATCTTCTTGACTTGAAGAAGCTACTAGTACTTTTTCATAGTAATAATTGTCTAATGCTGATTCTAATGTTAATAAAGTTTTATTTTCATTGTAATCAGGTAATGATTCTTCTAGAATTTTAGCGTAAGGTGTACCTTCAAGTGCTACGATAATATCTTGAATTGAATCTGCTTCAATTAGTTTATCGTGGTCATCTTTTAATTCACCATATGGAACTAATAATTCACGAGTTTCTTCTTCATTTAATTTAGCTTCTTTAGCAATTAATACACTTTTGATGTTTTTAATATCCCATTGTTTTAACATTAAATTGAATGTTGGTTTTAATGTTTTAGGTGCTATTTTAGCTAATAAATCATAGGATTCTGCTAAATTTGCATCTAATGCTTGTTCAATTGGGTATTTATCAACAAATGGAGCGTAGTCCCTTGTTCCTCTTAGGTAATTAGTTACTTCATCAAGACTTTCAGCTTCTGCCAGTTCTGTGATTTGTTTTTCATTAAATAATTTACCTATTTTTGCTCTAACTCTTGAGTTAGGGTAAGTGTATGGATAATATTCCATTAATGGTCTAAAGGTTATTACTACTACGACTGCTCCAATTACAGCAAGTACCATAACTAATAATGCAATGAATGCTTCAGGAGAAGAGAATCCGAAAGATGTAATTAATCCTGTAATGCTTTCTTCCATTTAAATTCTCCTCCTATAACTATCTAAATAGTTTTTTAGCAACCTCTGATCTTAGATATTTTTTATATCGAAGCATACGTGCTTCAATAGTGTTTTTAACTTCAATTTCTCCATCAACAGTTTTTACTATAGCTCCACCAATAATGTCTATTGGTTCACCAATGATGAAGGAAGTTTCGTTACCTGTTTCTTTAGTAACATATTCGGATACTTCGTCAATCATGGATTTTATATTATCAACGTCATCTTCTCTTACGAGAATTTCAAGTTGTGATCCACCTACTTGTACAGAAGCATCTTTAACCATAGTTTTTAAAGAATCCACATAATTTGTGGAATTTTCAGATGCCTGTTTTTCAATTTTTTCTGATGCTACTCTGAAAGCTTTTTCAATTAACTCTTCACGGCTTTCAAGTTCTTTTCTTCTGGAATTTACTTTTGCTTCTGAAATTATCTGTTGATATTTCATGTCAGCTTGTTTTTCCGCGGAACTTAAAATCTGTTGTTTTTCTTCTTCAGCTTTTACTTCACCGGCTGCACTGATTTCATCACATTGTGCAGTGGCTTTGGAGAGAATTTCATCAGCTTTTTGTTGAGCATCTGCTTGAATGCTTGAAATTATTTTATCTGATCCAACGCTCATCTACTTTCCTCCAAAAAATATTTATTTATAAAGGCCTATGCCTTTAGTATATTTTTGTACTTATGCTCCGAGTATTCCACCGAATACTAATAAAAGGATAGCTATAAGGAAACCGTAGATAGCCTGAGTTTCAGGAATAGCTGTAAATACTAAACCTTGTGCGAACATACTTGGTTCTTCTACAACTGCACCTACAGATGCACTTGAAGCGATACCTTGACCCATACCAGAACCAAGACCACCGAAACCAACTGCTGCTCCAGCACCTATTGCTACTAAACCTGATGTTACGCCTAAAGCGGAACCTCCCATAATTCCTGAAAATACTAATAATAAGATAGCTATAAGGAAACCATAAATAGCCTGAGTTTCAGGAATAGCTGTAAATACTAAACCTTGTGCAAACATACTTGAATCTTCAGCTACTGCACCTACAGATGCACTTGATGCGATACCTTGACCGATACCTGAACCTAATGCTGCAAAACCTACTGCTACACCTGCTCCGATTGCAGCTAAAGCTGAACCTAATGCTAATTCTGCTGCCATGCTTTTTTCCTCCAATTATATAATAATTATATTGTATCTGTATGTAGTCACCATACTATTTTTTTTTAGACTTTTATTTTATTTGAATAATACATTTAATATGTGAACTTTAATAAAACACATATCCTCACTGAGGGATTATTCGGTTTTTAAAGTAATAGAAATATGGATTTAATCCAATACTCTATAATCATTTTAATATCATAATTTAAATCAAATTTATTAAATTATTCTTTTACTTTTGTATATATTCTACTTGCTTTGAATGGTACAAATTCTGCACTGTCCCCTTCGTAGAAGTTTCCGAAGAATTCTACAAAGTGTAAACGAAGTGAGTGGATAAATGCTCCCATGGACTGGAATGCAATGTTGAATAAGTGTACTCCTAAGAATACAATTATACCAAGAACAATACCTACGTATGGTATCATACCAGTTAACATTTCACATAAGAGGTTAGCAGTCATTGCTATACCACCAGTAGATAGACATAATGCTAATAATCTTGAATATGATAATACATCTCCAAGGAAACCGAATATGTCCATAACACCCATAGGTCCTACACCATATATTAATAATAATAATGCAATTACGAATACTATACCTAATAATGGTAATGAACCGGTAACAACAAATAGGACAATTGCTAATTCAATTAAAACCCAACATAATTGTCCGCCACATAACTCTTTGATATTTCCTCTTTTAACATTGTCAATAATACCGAATAAGAATGCGATGTTTAAGTGTATTAAACCGATTATTATAGCGATTATTAAAATGTTTTCAGGATGTGCGAATGCATTGATATCAGGTAGAACCGTTGGCAGAGCCGCATTTGCATCGCCCATTATAAATCTAGGTACGAAGTCACCTATGAATCCACCAGTCAATAGACCTAGTAGGATTGTCCACAAACCACATTGAACTACTATTACTCCAAAGGATTTGTATGTTTTACTGAATTTTCCCATTCCCTGATATAGAATAAATCCAACTATTGCCAATATGATTCCATAGAATGCATCGGTTAAACAGTAACCGAAGAAAAATGGGAAACATAATGCCATGATTATAGTAGGGTCTATATCTTTGTAGTTTGGTGTTGAGTACATGTTTACAAATAATTCGTATGGTTTAGCAAAACCAGGATTCATTTGTTTAACTGGAACTTTATTGTTGTCAATTTCTTCCTCAGTTGGATCTTCAGTTTCAATTACACTGTGTCCATCTGTAAGTTCGTCAATTAAAGATTTAGTTTCTTCAACCTTATCTTTAGGTACCCATGCCTGGAACATTTTAGAAGTTTCTGTTTCACCGAAGTATGAATAGATTTCTGTTCTTTCTTTTTCAACTTCTAACTGTTCGTTAATTACTAAAAGATGTTCTTTAGAACGTTGACCTATTTCGTCAATATCTTTTAAACATTGTTTTCTTTCACTTTCTAATTCATCCAGTTTACTTTCAGATGCTTCAATTATTTCATTGGATTTTCCGCTTAGATTGGTTACGTCCAATTTTTCAAATTCCAAACGTCTGAGTACACCGGATATCTCTTCTTCAAATTTGCTTGCACATACAATTATTAATGGTACGTATGTTACATCCCCACTTGTTGTGGTTGAACCTTCCGCGATTTCGACTTCCTGAGTTATTTCCTCAATTTGTGATTTTGCTTCAGCCAGATTATCCGTTGGTAATCTACCTGTAATTACATTAGTGTATTTACTGTTCTGTAAGTAAGCAAAGTCTATGTCAAAACTGCTTAATTGATTTGCAACATTTAAAGAATCTTTATATTTTGTTTTTTCAGAACCAATTTCATTCATACGAGATTCAATTGGACTGAGAACATTATCAACTTTATTAATTATTTCTTCAGCCTTATCAGCTAATTCATCTGATTGTAGATTTTCAACGGTTTTTGGTTGAATTTCTTTAGGGCTGATATATCCTTTAATAACATCCACTATACTTTGTGATTGCTCTGCAGATTTTAAAGTATCAATAATATTATTACATTTCATTGATAATGATGCTATTCTGCTAGCAACAGGGTCTTGTTTAGATACTCCTAATCCTTCGTAGGCTTCATCCTCTTGGATTACTTCAGATAGGTCATCTATTTGAATGTATCCTTTTTCGTGAAGTGCATCGATTGTGGCCTTGGAGTATTTATTCAATGTTACTATGCTTAATTTTTGCATTCTCGCTGGCCTAAACATAGTCATCCCTTTATAATACAGTTTCGATTATTATTTCAGCTGCGTCATCTACTTTATCATGAGAACCTCTTAATGATTCTTTGATATTTGCTTCTGATTCATTTGTAATAATTACAGCTTCTTTGCCTGCTTCTTCTTCTTTTGCTAAAATTATGTGTTTAGCTTGGTCTTCAGCTTCAGCTTTAGCTGTTTCAATTAATGAATCGGCGTTTGAACGAGCTTCTTGGATCATTTCAGTTGATTTTTTATTTGCGTTTTCTATTATACTATCTGCTTCAGATTCTGCTTGTCTGATAGCTGAGATAGTTTCAGAAATTGATGCCATTATAAATCACCCTTTAATATGATCTTTTTATATTTAAATTATATTATGTTAAAAAAATTTTTTTTAAAATAAACATAATATTTCTTTTTAATTGAATTTTTATCGAGTTACAACAAACTAGTTATCACCTCAAGATAGACATGAGAACTAATATTTAACATAAAATTTATTATGTTATATTATCATCAGTTCAAAAAATATATCTTATAATAATATATATTATCTGTTATTAGTTATATAATTATAGAATTTGATGATAAATGAAATAATTTGAGATAGTCTACAGATGAAAAAAATAGCTTTGGAATATAATAAGGAATAATCAAAAAATTGTAAAAAAATAAAAAAAATATTTAAAAATGGATAATCATTTTTAATCAAATCTGATTATAGGTTTGGATAGATGTCGTCTAGCTTCAGTAGGAACTTCATAAAAACCCAATTCAACATCTCGAGAAATAACTTCCTTTACTTTGGATGAATCCCTGAGTTTATTTCCACATTTTGGACATTTAAATCCCTTATTTTTACCGGCTGATTTCATGCGTTTTCCGCAACTACACATTGGATTTACCAAATTGAATTTGGAGGCCATCTTTAAGAGCTTGAATTTTTCAATGTTCAGGGTATGGTTATCGTTTATGCCCCCATATATGAGCAGCTCATCACCCACTATCAATTTTCTGACTATGTTTCTGAATGACTTTGTAGGTTCAAATGCGGCACATTCTATGACACCCGTATCATCGGATACCTTGAAAAACACATGCCCTCCCTCAATGTCATGGGGAGCTTCCACAACATGACACTTGAACTTGTAGCATGAAGTGTTTTTCATATCCTCTATGTCAACACCACATTGAATGTGCATATCGGTATGCTGATTGGTCTTGAATATTCTGTAACCTTCCATATCCTCATGACTTACAACTATACTTCTTGCCTTCTCAAGTATTTCTGGATTATTAGCCCTTATTCCATACAATACAGGACATGGCGTATGCGGTTCTATGGCGGCATAATTCTGTTCAAAATCAATGTTTTCAAATGTTTCCGGATAGGTTTCATCATTCATACGGAATATGCTGTCCTCATCAAGCCTTCTTTTTGTCCCATAATTTTCAGGCATCCTATATGCCAGGCATTCATAGGTCACATCATCAAGAACTATGCTTATTGCTGCAATAGCACCTATGATACCCCTTCCCTTTTTGAATTTATGATATTCAATGTTATTGTCAACGGCAAACTTTTCGGCATATTCAATCGTGTATATATCATATATGGCATTTAATGCATATTCGGTCATCTTATCGGTAATTTCTCCCTCATAAAAGACCACTCCCGGATTGGTATTTACTCCATCAAACATTGAATATTTCTCAACATTTTCCAACACGAGATTTTTAACCGTATCCCTCATTGACGCATCTATTTCAACTACAAATGATAATGCACCGTTTCCTCTGGTCTTATATCTTGCAAATGGATTAAGTCTAATCAGTCTAGGATAGTCCAGTGCCTTAATTCCCATTTGCTCTAACTTTTCCAATATGATGTGTGTCAGATATGTAGTACACATTCCCTCTGTTGAATCGGTATCATCCAGACCCACATGCAATGTGATTTTATCGTTTGAATTCAAAATATATTCTCCTATACAATCAAAAAAAAAATATATTACTGTTATGATAATATACGTGGATTTTAATTTTTCCTATATATTAGTTTTATTAACTATGAATATATATTATATATTATGAAAGTAGATAATTCCATGATAAACCGTGAAACCATACTGCATGAAATCAACAATTTACTCATTAATTTTGGTTTTAAAACTTCAAACATCTATGAAAGAAGTTGTTTTGATATTCTTGCAAGAAAAAAGGACATATTAATCATTTTAAAAATTCTTGTAAACATTGACAGCTTAACTACCCAGCAGGCGGAGGAATTATCTAAAATATCAGGGACCTTCCTTGCCAGTCCCATAATCATCGGTTTGAAATCAAAGCACAGCTACCTTGAAGATGACGTGGTGTATGAAAGACATGAAATACCTGCAGTCAGTCCACAGACTCTCTATGATATCATTGCAAATGATATGCATCCGGAGATACTCTCCAAACGTGGAGGATTCTACGTTAAGATTAACGGTGGACTATTAAAACAGTTGAGAGAAGAAAAGAATTTATCCCTAAAGGAATTGGCTGACCTGACACATGTATCCAGGGAGACAATCTATAAATATGAACAGCAAAACTCCCAGGCTTATCCCGAAACGGCACTGCTACTGGAGGAAATACTTAACAAGCCAATTACATTATCCATTAACATTCTTGAATCAGAACACAACCATATTCTGGATACCAAGATACAGGAACCTATCGAGTTAATAAAATTAGGTTATGAAGTAAATTCATCTTCAAAAACACCATTTGATGCAGTCTCAACAAGAACTGATGATTCGAAGGAAGTTCTGAAATTAAAAGAACAGTTGTCTGAAAAAATTGATGAAATCGAAAAGATAAAAGAAAAACTGGCTAAAAAGACATCAAACAATGAAATCCTGATTACCAATTTGGAAAGAAACAGAAACATCAGTACATTAAGCAAGATAGCCGAAAAAACCAATGACATCTCATCCATTACTGGACATAAAGCATTGTTTGTACTTAAGCATGAACATGAACAGAATTCCATAAAGAATATCCCTGTGATATATACATGGGAACTGGATAACATGGAAAAAAATAAGGATCTTGAAAAATTAATAAAAGAAAGGGAAAATGAGGGAGAATAATATTATTCCAATATGCCGTTTATTATTGAGAATGTCTCCTCTGCCTCACTGGCCTTTGCAACTGCCACACAAACTGCGTCAATATAGTCAATATTCTTTAAGAAGTCATAGGCCTCCTGTGGCTGCAGTATTCCCGTAGCAAGTGTACGATTAGCTATAACCTCCTTATTCAGACTTTTTACTCTTTCTGAAAAAAGATTTCTATTTTCGCCATCAAAAAAGTTACAGTCCATCATATAACCATAGAAGTTTAATGGAATCATAATGGTCTTAAACTCATCAACAAATGATGATTCTTTAATCAGCGGCAAATTCTTGAAAGGCATCCTTGTTTCGATGGCTCCCTCAAATGATGCATCGGATACCTTGTTTAGATAATCACTTATGGCCTCATAGTCTGATTCTTCTATCTTTTTATCGATAAATTCACCGCTTAATATTACACGTTTTGTATTGAAATCAGAAAATAGTTCCAAGTCATCATCAATATTTTCACAATCACTGAAGGCCGTAACTGTCCACTCGTTACCGTTTTTTTCAGACATACCAATAGCCGCTTCCAAGTCCTTGTTTGGTTTAAGCATTATATCTTTTACGTTTAACTCATATGCCTTATCTATTACTTCAAGAATGTTTTCCGGCTGATTTGAAAAGTCCAGTTCATACAATCTTGATCTGTGCCCAAACTGATAGCCCAACGTGAATGGAGAGCAACCTAAAATAACTTCACTAAATGTCATAAAAAATCATGTCCTAAAATATGTTACTTAATATATTATATTATTTATAATATTAAAAACATAACTATTACTGTTATTAATCAAAAAAAATTATTGATTTAAAAATATTACTATAACTAATGATATCAACTGATAATCATTATCATAACAAATAATAAAGGAGATAAAAATGCCAAAAGTATTAATTGCAGACAGTATTAATGAAAAAGGTGTAGAAGTATTGAAAGACTCTGCAGAAGTAGTTAACAATCCAACCATTACACCTGAAGAACTTCTTGAAACCATCAATGAATATGAAGGTATAATAGTAAGAAGCAGAACCAAAGTAACCAAAGAAGTTATTGAAAAAGCTGAAAATCTTAAAATAATTGCAAGAGCAGGTGTTGGAGTAGACAACATTGACGTGAATGCAGCTACAGACAAAGGAATAATGGTTGTAAATGCCCCCCAATCAACATCCATCACAGTAGCCGAACACGCCATGGGTTTAATGTTAGCATTAAGCAGAAAAATAGCAATAGCAGATGCATCCGTAAAAGCAGGCAAATGGGAAAAAAGTAAATTCATGGGAATGGAACTAAGAAACAAAACTCTTGGTGTAATCGGAATGGGAAGAATAGGAAGCCAAGTAGTTAAAAGATCCAAAGCATTTGAAATGGATGTAATAGTATACGACCCATACATAACAGAAGAAGCGGCAAAAGAATTAGGCGTGGAAATAACCACACTTGATGATTTAATCCAAAAAGCGGATGTTATGACAATACACGTACCTTTAACACCTGAAACCAAAGGATTAATATCCAAAGAACAACTGGCAAAAATGAAGGATCATGCAATAATCTTGAATTGTGCCAGAGGTGGAATAATCAACGAAGCAGATTTATATGAAGCTTTAAAGGAAAGACCTGACATGAAGGCAGGTTTAGACGTGTATGAAGAAGAACCATTAACAGACAGTCCACTTACAACACTTGACAATGTAGTGCTAACACCACATATAGCAGCTTCAACAAAAGAAGCTCAACGTGATGCGGCAATTATCGTTGCCAAAGAAGTGAAAAATGTTTTAAGCAACCAAACACCAACAAATGTTTTAAACATGCCCATTGTTGACTCAGAAACATTTCAACAGTTAAAACCATACTTCAAATTAGCCGATAAACTAGGTCAAATATTAGTACAGACAACAACACCTAACATTACGGAATTAAATATCGTATACGGCGGAGAAGTATCCGGAAGATCAAAAGAACCATTGACAAGAGAATTATTAAAAGTATTCCTAAACCCTATATTAACAGAACCTGTAAACTCCGTTAACGCTAAAGCAGTAGCTAAACAAAGAGGTATTGGTTTAACCGAAGGTGAAACAGACAACGAAAAGTATGACGCTTATATGAAAGTCAACGTTAAATATGATGATAATGAAATGAACATTGAAGGAATTATCGAAAACAAGGAACCTAAAATCATTTCAATCGATCAGTATTCAGTAAACATGACTCCTGAAGGATACATGGGAATAATCTCATACATGGATTTACCTGGAACCATAGGAAAAATTGGCAAGATATTAGGCGACTACGAAATCAACATTGCCGAAATGCAGGTTGGTAGAAAAGAGGTAGGCGGCGAAGCTGTAATGGTTTTAAAGGTAGATTCAGAAATTGTTGAAGATGCAGTCTGTGAACTATTAAAAGATGAGAAAATTTATACCGTTAAAGCGGTTAAATTATAAACCCCTCCTCTTTATTTTTTAAAAATAAACCCCAATATTTACCTAAATCTTAATTCAAACTATTTTTAAACAGATATTAAACAAAATAAGAAGTAATTTCAATAACATTTGATGATGATACAATTTCTTCAACGGCAATTGACTAAAAAAGATGAAAATATATTGTAGTCAAGTCAAAAAAAAGTTTAAAGAAAAAGGGGAATTATTTGAATGATTATCCATTGTTTTTACGAAGACGTTCATTTTCTTCTTTTAATCTCTGGATATCTGCTTCCATTTGTTGTATTTCCTTATCGATTTCATCGGTTGATTTGCCATCAATGTTTTGAACTTCTTCCATTTTCGCAAGGTTTTCAGGGGATTTTTTAACACTGAGTAATATTTCATCAATATTATCCCCCGGTGTTCTGTCGGTTCTTACATCAACAATCAATTCGTCACCTATTTCATATTCGGGTGGAAGAGGCAATACCTTTTCAATGACTTTACCTCCGGCTTCTATTTGAAGATTGACTGTTTTTGGAACCTGTGGTTCTATGACTTCTGGATTTTTCACTTCTTTTTCTTCATTGTTTTTATTATTCATGTTTTCACCTATACTTTTTGAATTATCTTCAAGATTATCATTTTGCTGTTTTTTACTTGATGTTGAGTTAATATAATACTTATCATCCGAATTATCTTTATTTGATATTTTATTTTGGCTATCATTTAACACTTTGGATTCATCGGTTATTGATTGGTTAACATCATTTGATGTTTCGGTTGTGTCCTGGCTTAAATCATTGGAATTATCATCGGAAAGATTATTTTCTTCATGTTCTAGTCTTTCAAGTTCAGCCAATAATTCCTCATCAAATAACTCCTTATCAATATCCAATTCATCCCATCTCTTAAGTTCTACTTCATCACCCAAATCTGTAACGGTAAATGGCATCGGTTCACCGAATGCATCATATCCTGCAATGGTTAATTCATTATATGGCCTGCATATGATTATATGGAAATAACCGTTTTTTCCAAAAAATATTTTATCAGCATTTGATGGACGATTGCTTGGGCCAGGGTGACTATGAATTGAACCCACAGCATCTGTTGTCAATGGCATCATGAATACCTGCATTACTGCACTGTTTTCTGATGCTTCAAATGGCAGAAATATCAGACCTGTTATCTTAAGTATTTCATCCTTTATTTTACCGGATAATAAAGCAACATACTCCTTTGGATCAGCATTTCTTGCTATTTTTATTATCTCATCGATGACTCTTGTATCTATTTGAACTTCGTTAATTCTTTTATCGTTTCCTAATAGTTTTGCCAATGTTTTATTAAAATCCATATTTATTGCCTCAACTTATATTCAAAAAATAAGTAATTAATAGTTTATATATTGTTCGTACCATTAAATAAATCTAGTTGCATGTCAACTTTAATTTTATTTCTATAGGATATTGTGGAGCTATTGTCCTTAGGATTGAACCCCTTGATTTCATACTTTTCTTTGTACACCGCTATTCCTCTTCTTTGCCATGCAGGTACATGGGCTATGTTGATGCCGTTTTCAAATAACAAATCATGAAGCTCCTTTTTATTGAGTTTATACAATATTTCAGCCGTCTGTCTTGGAGCATGTGTTTTATTCAATAATGCCTGGGCGTATGAATTAATACAATTTCTCCATGCTTCATCCTGACGCCATTTGAAGTAATTGTCAATATTTTGATGTGTCATTATTATTCTTGAGTCAAATGATGCCAGCATGTCTGATTGTACTGACTTTTCAAACAGTTGCTCATTCCCATATAGATGTCTGTTAAATGACGAGGCAGCATAAGAAGCCATCACCGAATCTATCTTTTCTATTCTCCCATTGAATGGTATGTTGTCCATCAATATGTTTATTTCATCGGAGAAAGTGTATATGTATTTGGCGTTGAACTCACTTATTAGATCCTTGGATATTCCTATGAATATATCCCTTAGTCTTGTATCGAATGGTTTTTCCAATTCCAAATTTTTTGTATATCTGGAAAAATATCTCCCATCCAATCGGATGATTAGGGGCATGTCTTCAACTACCTTTAAATTAGAAAAGATTTCATATGATTTCAAGTAAATCACCGAAAAAAGAGTGGTTTAGAAAAAAGTAAAATTGGGTGATAATGAATAAAATATCTTATGATATATTATGTCTATGAACCAATTTGTATTGTTTTATTTAATTTGTTTAAGAGACTGGCAGCAGAGTAAGCAGCCAGTGCACTTGTTTTTGGATTGTTTTTACTACTTACATTTGATGTGATGGTGGTTAATTCACCAAAACTACCTTTAAGATGAATTTCATGAGTATTGTTTTTAATTTTTGAGTCCGCAATGATTTTTACATCAACGTCAATACCTGATGCCAGACTTAATGTGGATGAGACGTTAATATTTTTAGGGAATAATTTAACTGCCTCTGATGCTTTTCCTTCAAAGAGTACCTTTTCATCCTCATCATCTAACTGGACACCTAATGATACAGGCGGTTTACGTGTGGTTAATGATACATGGGTAATTTCACCCATATTTGCAGCATTGACCGTGTCGATACCAGTTATGGCACCTGTCGGTAAATATATTTTACAGTTATTTTCCTTAGCCAATTGTTGTATCCTGTCATGAAATTCTTTATCCATCAATGCACCCACACTCATTATAACAACATCCCTTTTATGTTCCAATATATAAGGAATGTTTGATATGACTGCCTGCTGGGATGCCGCCTCCATAATCAAATCAGATTTTTCTATTAAATCATCTATATCCGAGGCTACCTGTGCATCTATTCTTGATGCTAATTTTTGAGCATTTTCTGGACTTAAATCATAAAAACAATGAAGATTTGCATCCAATTTACCCTTTTCTACAAAATCAACCAATGCTGATGCTATTGCTCCACAACCTATTATACCTATTTTCATTAAAATACACCGAAATTACTTTTTAATGGTAGGTGCAGGTCTTTTAACTTGTTGTGATTTGACTTCCTTAGCTTTTAATTCATTTTGATACTGTGTTAATTTGTTTTGATCAACGATTATGATATCGCCTACTGCAGATACGAGTTCGTATGGAATGTCGAGAGTACCTTCAGTACTTACTTCTTTCAAGTTTTCTTCTTCCTGTTCAAATCGCAGATTTCTTAACACATCTCCTAATCCTAAACTAGCCTTATTTTGAGTTAGAGCTTTTGTTTTGAAAAATGAGATTCTTCCTTTTTTAATATTCAGCACTACTTCACATATTTGACCTATGAATTTTCCTTCTGTGTTATAAACGTTTAAGTTGTAAAATGTTGATAAGTTTACCATAAATTATCACCGAATTATTTATTTTAAATGTAATTAATGAGATATAATCTATTACTGATTTTATTGGTTCAATATCCCCTAATTGAAACTTTTAATTTATAAAGTTCTATTACAGATAATATATATTTTACATAATATATAATAATTACCTTGATATTTTCAATCCAAAAAAAAGATAGACTTTAATTGAATTTCACCAACCAGAAAATAATATATGATTTAAATTAAAAATAATATACATAACAATGAAAAATAAGCGAATAAATATATTATATTAAATGAACAATCAAGGACGATAATATGTGGGATACTAGTAAGGATTATAGATTAAAAGTAGCTGAAAAAGCCGTAGAGGATTTTATAAGAGTAGTTGAAGGTTCCAACCTCAGGGGTTCATGGAATAAGAAACAGGTAAGATTAATTGCTAAGAATATGAATCCGGATATTCAAACGTTATACTATTCATATGTTAGCCCACAAGAGTTAGCCAAAACTCCCCAGATGGAAAATCTATTAAAAAGCGTGGATGAGATTATTGAAAATCTTGGTGGAGAGGATTATGCAAAGAAATTCCAGTCTGAATTAAACAGACAAGAACGTGAAAAGCTGGATTTACCATTATCTAAAATGAAGTTCTTTTTCAATACAATAAGGGGTTTGCCTGATAGATTGATGTTGGGAGAAATAGATGATCCCGTAATTGGTGTGGATATTGTAGTGGGAGAACTTGTCAGTGTAAGCAAACACCAGAAAACCGATAATCTGATGGTATGTAATGTAAATCTGGGAAAACGTGCAATAACCGTCATAACCAATGATTTGACCGTTAAGGATAATGACCATGTAGCCGTTAGTCTACTTCCACCATCAGAATTTATGGGAATTGCCAGTGAGGGCATGTTTTTAGGTGCGGGAGAAGGAATTCTTAAGGACGTTGAAGGCGAATTGGGAAGTCTTCCAAAACACATCGATGTTAATGCATTTAATGAAACAAGAAACCTGGTTGATGCATACATTAAAGATTAGAACATCATCCTCACCTCAATTTTTTCTTATAATATACGGTTCAATTGACATTTAACCATTAGACGTACTCATTTAAACTGTCTATCTTATCAATCAGCTCATTTAACTCGGTATCATTTATTTGATTGGCCAAATCACTTAGATATTGCTGATAGATATGCATGGCAAATAATACTATTAGCATTAATCCTGCAATCAGTAATATAAACTCCGCAGATACCTGTGCTTTATTTTCATAATAAAAATCAGACATTTTATTTCACCATTAAATTCCCAATATCGTTCCAATTAGCATTTTTGAAAAATAAAATACCGCCATGGATGAGGGCAGTATTATCACAATCCACTTTATACATTTTTTATAATTTGATTCCATTACAACTGCTATCAATATGCTGACCAATAACGAATGTATTATTATATAACCGTTGCTGGCTATTGGTATTACATCAATCAGGGAATTTGTTCTTCCCACCGATTCCAAAAAGATGGTGTATATCTGTATTGTTGCAAAGGAAAATGGTGTGGCTATGATGGCTGAGACCAATAGAAACATGACTGACATCATTACACTAGTTTTTTTATTCCTTTTTAATAGTTGTGTTTGCTTGATATCATCGGCCATAACCATCAGTATTTCAGACAGATTTCCACCGCTTTGCTTTGTGTTTATTATTATTTGTATTGCCTTGTTCAGATTATATGAATCACACCTATCTGCAATATCCATGAATGCATCATTGAATGTTTTTCCCATCCTGATTTCTATCAATGCCCTTTTGATTTCATCATTCAGGTATCCGTCCATATTTTTTGATATTTCATCAAAGGATGATTCAAGTGCCATACCTGCATTTAATAGTGATGCAACCTGTAACAGGTAATCGGGCAAGTCCTCTTCTATTGAATCTAATCGTTTTTGCTTTTTATATACTAGGTAGTTGATAAAAAGCATCACGGGCAATGTTGACAGTAGCACTATAAAGACCGATACTCCGAATATCAACGAGATTAAAAACAATAATAGAAAGACAATTAATGTAACCAATAGGATATATGTAAGAATATCTGTTATCTGGTGGTAAATTTTCAATTGGATTAATATATCCTGCATATACTCCAGGTCATCTTCGGATATTAATTTTCGTATTAATTCATTTGTTTTTTTAATAATTTCCATATACATAATGTTATTACTATTAATTATGACTGTTATTATTTAAATAATTTTCAATAATATAATAAAATCATAGAACAATTACAAGTATAGTTACATTATTGTAAAACAATATATAATAAATTGATTGAATAAAAGCAATGCTGTCAAGTTAAGGTAGTTTTTAAGTGAAATATTTGTTTTTTAAATTTTTGAGAAGGCTACTCAATTTATCAATAGTCAAATAATGTTTTTTTGTTTGTCTTTTTGATAATCCAAGATTGATGTTTACTTTGTTGTCTGGGGTACAGATGTATTTATATTATTCTCTGATTTTTTAGTTTAATTTTTTCTTATGTGTTCTATTGATGGTCGTCCTTCTATGTTTTTCGGATAATTGCTGTATTTTTGTTTTTGTCATGAATACTTGATGTATGCAGATTGTTGTTAATAATAAGCATATGTAAATGCTTTTGCTTATTGATTCTGTTATATATTTATGAAATGTATCTAATCCAAATGCATCTTTGGCTACTTTGAAAAAGTCTTCTATTAATCCGCATACTGGTTTTAATTCATTTCAATTCTGTATTTTATTTAAGCTTTAATTTTATTGATTATATATTGCAATTATTTAAAATTTAGGGTTTATTCATTTGAATGCAGAAACTTATGAAATTAACTATTTCCATAAATGAAGAACTGTAATTTATTTTTCATAATTTAAATTATAATTCTTCGTGTATTTTTGTATTTTTTTTTGGAAAGATAAATATTGTTTTGTATTTATATTTATTTAAAATCTGTTTATTTTATATAATATATTATACAAATATATAATTAATTATTAAAAATTTGAGGAGGATTATTTGATGTCAATGGATGAACTGGAAAAAAGAAGTTTTTTAAATAATTTAATAGTAAATAATCCAAAAATGATTGAAAACAATCTAAAAAACAATTATGTTTTTCTTAAGGAACGTCAACTATGTCTGGAATTAAAAAGTTATATTGATAAATTCATTGAAGAATGTAATGTTAATCGTTATTTTATTATTCCCGGCATAAGGGGAGTTGGAAAAACAACAATATTATATCAATTGTATACCTATTTATGCAACGAAAAGAATATTGAAAAAAACAGAATCCTGTTTCTTGACCTGGATAGATTAAAACGCAATCCTGACTTTGAATTATTGTCTTTTTTAGATATTTTTCTAAAACAGATAAATGATGAATATTACTTAACAAGTACTCCTTTGTTTATTTTTGTTGATGAATCACAGTATGTTGATGATTGGGATTTAATCGGAAAAATATTATATGATGAAAATTCAAATGTTTTCATGATATTCACGGGGTCTAATGCATTAAACCTTGAAATTAGTGCTGATTCCAGTAGAAGAGCAATAAAAAAACAATTATATCCTATGAATTTTAGAGAATATTTAAATTTAAAATATGATTATAATATAAGTACTGAATTTACTCATGAAATAATGAATACTATCCTTACAGGAGAAATAAATACAGTTACAAGACATGAAAAAGAAATTCAAATGAATGATTTACTAAATCTAAAAAGAAACATTGACAATGAATGGATAGATTTTCTTCAATACGGTGATTTGCCACTAACAATTAGACAAAATAAATTTGATAATATCAAAAAAACAACTGATATAGTGGATAAGATTATTGAAAAAGATATGGATATTCTTTCATCAATCACAAGCACCTTACGTTTATCCACTTATAAACTGGTAACGTTGCTAGCTACACAAAAACCTGGTGATATATCTTTAAATAAGTTGGCAAACATTTTGAATATATCAAAATCCAGTGTAGAAAACCTATTAAAAATTCTTGAAAAAACACAGTTATTATTCTCTGTTGATGCTTTTGGATCACCATCAAAAAAAATACGTACATCTTCAGAATATTACTTCTTATCTACCCAGATAAAAGCATCTTTTTTCATTGACAATGGCGATTTATCAAGAGATCCGCGACAATATCTTGGAATACTAACTGAAAATCTGGTAGCTTCAACATTATACAGACTAAAAAATGTTTGTAATAACAAATATGGTATTTCCTATGATTCTAAAAAAGGTGGTGTTGATTTTATCATAACTACAATGAATGGAAAAATAATACCAATAGAGGTAGGAATAGGTAAAAAAAATAAAAAACAAATAATAAAAGCTATAAACAACTATAATTCAGATTATGGTATAATAATTTCCAATACAACGAATCAAATAGTTAAAGAGGAAAATATTATCTATATTCCATTAGTTACTTTTTCATTAGCATAAGTTTTATTAGAAGTAAAAGTATTTTTTCTTTAGGTAGACAAGTTACCTAAAGAGCATATTGTAATATTCCGACTACAAATATACAGTTTATAAATATAATCAACCATAAGAAGTAACGCATGTGAAAAAAAACTATTTAATGAAATAAAGAAGGGTATAGTTAAGTTATAAAATAAAGAAACAAAAGTTAATATTGATTATAATAGTTATAGATTAATTTAGTTTGTACAAATTGATTTTTACAGAACTAATTAATTAAAAAAGTTTAAGCGATGTGGAGTATAGTCATCTATTTTATACAATCGTTTGGCACTGTTGTTTTCCTGTGAGGTGAACCTGGATGTATGATGATTGATATTGAACGTAATGTGTCTTTAATAGGATTACTGTTACTTTAAATCCCATGTAATGTAGTTTTGTTTTTGAAAATCCCTATTTGAGGTTTAATTTAGCTAATTCTTCTTTAGAAACATGTTTTTTAACTGTATTTATATCTACTTTTAGGTGTTGCATCCACTAAAAACATCTTAATTGGATTTCTATTTGTTTTATATATTTTAGAACACATGTTATTTGTAATATTATTGAATATATCTGCATTAAAACGGCTAAAATATTCATAAAAGATAGCATTGGGAAAAAAGTAAAAAAAGGAAGGCTACAACAAGAAGTCCAACTTCTTATCCAAGGTAGTTAACTGTTTAGGATTCTTTTTAACAAGAATATCATCTTCGATTCGGACACCGAACTCCCCTGGAATATAAATACCCGGTTCGGCTGTGATAACCATATTCTCTTCAAGAACACCCTTGGAATTCTTGGAAACATTAGGATTTTCATGAATGTCCAATCCGAATCCATGACCGGTACTGTGAATGAAGTATTCGCCATAACCATACTCCGTTATGACATCCCGTGCAGCCTTATCAACCTCGGATATTTCAACACCTGGACTTATTGTTTTTATAGCGGCCGTTTGAGCTTCCAATACAATATTCCATATTTCCTCCTGACGTTCGCTGTCAATGAATGTTCTTGTTATATCAGAGCAATAATGATCATATTTCGCTCCCCAATCAACAACGATAGGGGTTTCAACGCGATTCATTGAGGTGAGAGAATGAGGCATGCTTGAACGTTTACCTGATGCAACGATTGTATCAAATGCCGGTTTTATGGAGCCGTTGATTGTCATGTCAAACTCAAGCGTGGCAGCCGCATACTTTTCAGTACTTGTAAAGTCAATTTCTCCTATGGCATTTTCGGCTATTGCTATTGAATTTTTAATCCTGGTGATTTCCTCATCAGTCTTTGTCTTTCTTAAATCCTCGATTACACCCGAGACGCTTAAGTCATTCAAATTGTCACTCAAATACTTTGCCATGGAAAACTCAAGTGACTCTTCAACGGCTATCTTACCTGTTAGTTCCTCTTTGATTTGGCTTAGTTTCTTAACATCCCTTACTTCAACCTGGGATACGTTTGAAGCATCCTCCTTGTCTATACTGTTTACGTATAATACTGGTTCATCAGTTATGATTAAATATGCGAAGCTTGATGGATAAAAATCACTTATGTATTTGATGTTTTCTGGCTTATATACAAACATTGAATCTATGTTGTCTTCATTTAATTTTGTTATTAATTCGTTATTTTTCATAAGTAGTCACAGCCTATTTACTTTACTGTTAGAAATATGCTAATCATCATTAATACTTATTTAAACTAATAAATATATAAATATCCATATACAATAATATTAATGATAATAATAAACGGAGAGAAAATTAAATGAACAAATTTTCAAAACAAGAAAAAATAGACTTATCCATATCAATCATTGTTCTTACATTGATTATTTCATTTATGTACAGTAGACCCAACATTACAGTGGATAAATTATTATTATTCATACCAATAGCATTTATTACGGTAGGATTGGGTTTCATATTGCATGAATTGGGCCATAAATTTGTTGCACAGAAATATGGATTTTATGCAGAGTTTAGAAGATCAGACAAAGGACTTATGCTGGGAATAGTAACAGCCTTAATGGGCTTTTTATTCTTTGCACCCGGAGCCGTTATGATTGGTTCTCCCACCGGCATTATAAGCGAGGAGGAAAACGGTAAGATATCAATAGCAGGGCCTATTGTAAATATAATATTAGCGTTGATATTCTTAGGTATCCAAATATCAATTCAACCACTTGTCACACTTTCCAACATTGATATGATGGTTTATCTATATTTCTTATCAGTGATAGGATTTAACATCAACAGTTTCCTAGCATTGTTTAACCTACTTCCAATACCACCACTTGATGGTTCTAAGGTTATAAGTTGGAACCTACCGATATGGCTTATAAGTATTGTAATATCCGGATTATTAACACTATCTGCTTATATCCACTAAACCCCATCTTTTAATTTTTTTAATTATTTTTTGGCTTTGTAGAAAACCTATACTGAAATGAAAAAAATATTTTTAAAACTCTTTTTTAAATAATTAAAATAGTAAAATACATAAATTTTACACTTGAAATTTACATGTTACACTTGAAGCAAGTGTAAACATGATTTTAAAGAATAATATTAGTTATAAAAGTAATACATGAAAGAACAAGTATTTATAATAAAAATAGGATAGGTATTATTATGCAAACCAGAAATATCTATTCTATAAATAATTATATGCATTCTAGACAACTTAAACTTTTCGATTTTGGAATGGCAAGACATGAAACCCCTTCTTTATATCAATTATCAAAAATTGAAAAAGTTGATTTAACTGGTAACATGATGTTAGATTTTTGTTTTAACTGCATATAATTATGCTAAATTAACATTTAAAAAGTATTCTTCACAATATTCTAAACAAAAATACATACAACCCCAATTATTTGCAATTTTAGCATACAAAATATATAATAAATACGATTATAGGAATACGATAGAAAATTTAAAGATATCTACTAAATTATAAAAGGCTTTAAAGCTTAAAACAATCCTCCATTATACAATTATCCAAAAATTCTTTAAAAAATTACCCGTTAAAAAATTAAATCAAATAAACACATTACTTTTACAACACTTCCCCCGTATCTGAATGTTACTTTAGTTTAGATGGAACAGGATTCACTAATT
>JAFRMD010000035.1 GCA_017430835.1 Methanosphaera sp. | reverse complement strand
AGTTCGTTAAAGAGTATAGATAACGAAATAATTTAGACTTAATTATGCTTTGTCACCCAGTCACCCAAAAAAGTGGGGGATGGGTGACACGAAGTCCCTATAGATTCGCTAAAATATAATATAATAATACAATAAATAAAATAATAATAAAATAATATATTACATAAAACAATGAGAGGAAAAAACAAATGTTTAATACAATAACATTAGATGTTAGACCTACATTTGGTGGATTATACACTTTAACTGCTTATGAAGAGACTCTTGAACTATCTAACAAATTATCCGAGAGAATATATAAAGAAACTTATTATTATGAAGAAATAATTAGAGTTGAATCATATATTAAAGGAACATTCACAAAAAAGACCTACATCGACGTCCATATTGATGATGGATTCCAAAAAAGAATTAACACTTTTCAAGTAGACAATATTCAACAATTACCCCTATTTTTAGATTATGTTAATAAAAAAGCTAACCAAACACAACCAGAAACATTCAAAGATACAACAATTAATACTAATGTACAACCTTTTGAAATAATTAACAACAAGAAACCAAAAACTTAAAAGGAGAACTAATAATATACCCTGAAGGAATACAAACCAGAATAAACAATGATATAACAAATATAAAATATTCACAAATGCAAAACATCATTAAAGAAAAAGTAGCCTGGAGCATAAGCATAAAAATATACCTAAGAACAAGTACAGGACGCATAAAAGAATTAACATATTTTCCCAAAGGACACCTGATAGAATCAAAAGTTGATAAAATAGTTAATTACATTAACATGAGAATTCAAGAACAAGAATACTATAACAACACAGAATCTTTACAAACAATACATGAAAAACAAGAAGAAAAACCAGAATTCCATCCAAAACTAAATAAAATTGAATGTCTCCTTATAGACGAACGAGCACGAGGCTACGATACCCAACGTGAACAAACAGTAGAATGCATAGTTGAATTATACGATAACTATCTGGAAATACATAAAAAATCAACATTCCTAGGAAATGATAGAGGATCAAGAAAAATATACTACATGGATATAACAAGTCTAGATTATGACCGTAACCAAGGTTTAACCTTAAACAACCTGGAAATAAGATTAAATGGTGGAGAAAGAGTAATATTACAGAGCATAAACCAACAATTACACACATTTTATACAACATTAGATGAAAAAAAATATCGCAAACAAAAAATTATACAACAACACAAAGTAATTCTAATGCAGGTAGTAAAGCAGATGAAATCCTTAAATGGCATGATTTATATGCAAAAGGTATTATAACAAAAGAAGAGTTTGAAAAACAAAAACAAGAACTATTAAAATAAAAAAGAGAGGATAAGATTGTCGACTTGATGTTGACTGTTATTATTTTTTTATTGAACAAACATGTCATTCATCGAAGTTTGGTTCGTTAAAGAGTATAGATGACGAGATAATTTATAGTTATATATTTATATATACTATGATAGACCCTTAATTATAATAATCAATGGTGATTTCATGGGTTTATTCGACAAATTCAAAAAACCAAAATGGCAACATAAAGATCCAAAAGTAAGACTTAAAGCTGTAAAAGAATTGAATGACCAAAAAATATTGGGAGAAATTGTAAAAAATGCTCCTTATTTTACTGAAAATTCAGATGAATATGAAGTTGGTCGTGCTGCATTAAAACGAATTGATGATGAGGAAGTCTTAGGGGATATTGCAATAAATGCTGATTTTACTTTTGGTGAAATTGCTGTGTCAAAAATTAAGGATAAAAGTATTTTAGAAAAAGTTGCAAAAGGCCATGCAATGTATGAAATTCGACAATATGCAATTAAGGAAATAGATAATGAGGAGGTTCTAAAGGAAATTGCCGCTGATGAAAACTCAGCATATAGTGTTCGTGAATATGCTCGGATAAAACTTAACTCAAAAACAAAAGATGGTAAAATTAATAATGATGAGCTGGATAAAATAGAAGAACGAAAATATTATAAAACTCTTTTAGAAACTGCAAAAACTGATTTTTCAGAAACCCGGAGGGTTAATGCAGTAAATCAAATAATTAATCGTAAAATTTTGCCGGACAGTGAAAAAGATTCTATTTTATTGGATATATTTATCAATTCCGAATACAAAGACACGAAAAAAATAGCAATTAAAAATATAAAAAATGAAGATACTATCAATAATTTTGCTAAAAATACAAACTATTCGTGGATGGACCGTAAAGAAGTTATTGAAATAATTGATGATGAATCTACTTTAATTTATATCGCTAAAAATGATTCTGATTTTTCTGTTCGCCAATCTGCTATTAAAAAGATTCATGATGAATCTATTTTAATTGATATTGTTAAGAATGATTCAAAAGGGAGTGTACGTTGCGAAGCTGTTGAAAATATTAATGATGAATCTGTATTAATTAATATAGCTAAAAATGATTCAAGTAGTAGTGTTCGTAAAGCTGCCGTTGAGAAAATAAATAATGAATCAGTTTTAATAGATACAATATTTGATGTTACTGAAAATGATGGCGATTTTAGTCTGCATAATACTGCTTTAAATAGATTAAGAATGATAAATCCCAATTCTATTGCATCTATAACTCCTGAAGAAGTTTCAGAAATTAATAATCAATCAAAATTGATTAATATTGCTAAAAATGCAGCAGATTATTCCTCTAGAATAGAAGCTGTTCGAAATATTAATGATGAGTCTACTTTGATTGATATTGCTAAAAATGATCCATATTGGAGAGTCCGTGTGGATGCAGTTGAGAAAATTAGTGATGAGTCTACTTTGATTGATATTGCTAAAAATGATTCATATTCCTATGAAAAAGAACGTATTGAAGATACTGAGCAGTGGTATAATGTTGTACGTGAAGGAACATGTTATCCTGTGTGTGAAGCTGCTAAAGCTAGATTAAAAACACTTGGTTATGAGTAGATTTAATCTACTAATAATATTGTTTTTAATATTAATTGAGTGAAAGCGAATGTTTCTGTATATAACATTTCCATTCAAATCAATTTGTCATGTAGAATATCATTTATTAACATTAACTATTTTTGACAGTTTTTTATTAGCATTTTTTTTTCATATCCTCCAGTGAATGTCACTAACGGTCATAATTAATATATTCATTAGGATATGCAATATTTTTTTCCAGAAATTCCATAGTTCACTTTTTAGTGAACCCTATCCTATCCTTGAAAACCAAGTATATTTCACTCTTGATTCCAATTGAAACTATAGAATTCACAATCATATATTGCCGTATATTTTTAGCAATCAATACTCCAGTAGTAGAATCTGGAACATTACCTTTCAATTTATCATAGTTCAATCTTCAGTAACTCTAAGATTCCAATAGTTGTTGATGTGAATAATTGTAATTTTCAAAATGTCAAAATATTCATAATTTATCGGATAATTTTTAAATAAGAACATTCTTTTACATTTAATTATGAAAAATTTATATTAGAGAAGAAATAAACCAAAAGTTATGAAGATTATCGAAGAAGGATTTTTGGAAAGAAACAAAAAAGTTTTGATAATTTCTATTATTATCATGTTTTTAAGTATTGTTCTTGGAGGAGTAATCTCTTATTCAGTATCCGGTAATGAAGGATTAGTCACAGAATCATTTAAGAATATCTCAGCAAATAAAACTAGTGATCATAATGATACAATATCAAAAGTGACTGCTTTGGGTTTATTTACACATAATTTAATAGCTGATATGGTAGTCATGTTGTGTGGTTTATTTTTTTCTTTTATTTCTGTCATTTTAGTATTGTATAATGGTATTGGTATTGGAATTCCTTTCGGATCAGATTTTACTTATGCTTGTACTAGTATTTTACCTCATGGAATAATTGAATATCTAGCTTCGGCAGTATCACTTGCAATAGCGTTTAATATAACAAAGATAGAAATCAAAGTAATCAAAAAAAGAAAAATTAAAAACCTTTTCAAGGATTATAAAACAGAACTAAAGGATATTCTAGTCTTGTTTTTTGTTGTAATAATTTTATTACTTGTTGCTGCTATAATAGAATCTCATATAACTCCATGGATAGTTATTAACTATTATGGTTTATAAACCAATCTTTTTTTACACATAGAGTGTTGGCATATTATGTAATTACATGTTGATTATTTAGAATTATATCATCTTTAGATTATATCATCTTAGTATGATTAGAAGTAAGTAGTAATCATTATGTGATTATGTGATTATTCATAGATTAAATTTTTTAAACATTAACAATCCAAAAGTATTCGGTAAGTTGTAATAAATATTGATAAAGTGTTAGCATTGTTCAGCCAAGATTAAAGAAGTTGGAAAAAGAAGGATTTGTAACTTTTGTTGAGGACTCCAAAAATTCATTAATACCAACCCTTAGTAGTTAAAGAATAGAAAAAACTAAATAATTTAGACGAATATACTTGATATCATTCAAATAAATTAAAAATATTCATTTAATTTGAGAAAATAGGAGAAGTTAAGAAAAAGTGCATTTTTCAAGATCTTCTTTGAATTCATTCAATAATTTTTTTTTTAAAAATTTATTAATTATCATCAAATTAAAAATGTGTAATTCTAACCCATTTTCAGTAATTTTATAAAATTTAACTTTCTTCTTATTATGGGTTCCTTCATAACTTTCAATAGATTATTCTCTTCTAGTTTTTTCAAAAGAGGATAAATTTTATTGGATTGTGTTTTGTTACTTAAACCAGTATTAATTTGAAGATCGAAGAATTCGTCTAGTTTTTTCATTAAAGAATATCCATGATAATCTTTTTTTTTCAAAAGCTATAATATTAATACTATTATTATGCTATTACTGACACTTTGTGTATAAATCTTTTTTTCTTTTAATAGTTTAGCATATTTCTCATTATCGCCTTTAGATTTATTTTGATTTATTACTTCCATATTTATTATTATATTTACTACTATATTAAAAGTATTTGTTATAAATTTTTTAGAATTTAATGTTTTTTGTTATTAAATGCTTTAAAGAACTTTTTTTTTAAGTTGTTTATGATAATGAAATACTATATAAATGTTTTAAATTAATTAAAATATTATTTTGCTTTTTATTGTTTAGAAAATTAATTATTGTTCATTTTTATATCCAGAAAATTTAAATTATAAAGTTTCTTATCATGTTCGATACTTTATTAACATTTTTACCTACAAGCAAATTATGTTTAACATCCTTTAATACTATTAACTTTGAATTACTTATATTGTTCTTAATGTTTTCTTGTGCAGTTAATGGACATATCCTATCATATTCTCCAGCAAGAATCAAGGTAGGAGCATTTATCTTAAATAGCTCTTCTTCTAAATCAGCTGATAAACATACATCTATTGCTTTTATAAAAGCTTGAACGTTAACAATTGAAGATGCATATTTCTTGACATTTTCAAACTCTTCATGATTATCTTCAATAAACTTTGGACAGTACACCATTGGAAGAATTGAGTCAAAATAATCCTCAAAACCATTATTCAATGCATCTTTTAACATGTTAAATATATTTTTTTGATTGGCTGTACACTTTGCAAAAGAAGACATTAAAATTAATGATGAAACTTTCTCCGGATGTTTGATTGTAAAGTTTAATGCAATTAAACCACCTAAAGAAAAAGAAACAATATTAACTGTGTTAATTGATAATTCTTCTAAAAGATCGTATAAATCATCATAATATGTATCTATAGTTATGTCATCATTACCTAATGGACTTTCTCCATGACCCCTAAGATCATATCTAATTATCTTATAGTCATTTTTAAGATTATTTGCTAATAGGTCCCAGTAATGCAAGTTATCAGACAGTCCATGAATAAATAATATGGCTTCACCATTGCCTTCAACACTATAATTAATCATACTGTTATTTTATTTTTGAATATATTTATTGCTTTAGGTGTTGGATTAGAAAGTTATATAATTTATATTGTATAATAATTCTTCATAAAAACTAAATACATTAGGATAAAATATTATAATTTTTAAAATAATAAGATATTATTATAGAAAGTTTTTTTCAGAAGGTTTATTTATGAATGGTTATGAGTTATTATTAGTATTGTATTGTCAAACTGAGACTTGGAGAGAAATAAGGATACCACTAAACATTAATTTTAAACAATTTCATTCTGTAATTCAGAAGCTTTTTGGTTTTGATGATTATCATAATTGGCAGTTTAAAGTTCCAGCTGAAGTGCCTGGCGAAGATGCTGTTGATTTAAGTGATATTGTAAGTTATATTTATTCTGAAGAATCTGAAAGTACTCCTATTAAGGAAGTTTTTGATGATTATGATGTTGTAATATATGAATATGATTTTGGTGATAGTTGGGAAATAATAATAACTAAAAAGTCTGAAATAGATTATAATTATAAAACAGCTTTAATAACAGATTATGCTGGTAAATATAATCCTATGGATGATTTAGGTGGTTTCATGATTTTTGATGAAATCATGGAATTAATTGATGATGAGGAAGAATTAGATTATGTTTTGGAGGAGTATAATTTAAGTCTTGGTGATTTATCAAAAATGGATTTTGAAAAGAAATATAAGAAAGGTTCAAAAATTAGAATTAAATAAAACTAATATGGAAGTTTTTCACCATTATCTTCTTATCTTTTAAACCTTTAAAATATAAAAATCCTGTTAGTAATGTTATTAAGCGTTCTTAAAAATTAATAATAACATTTATCATTATTCTTTTTTTAACACTATTAATTACTAAGCGTCTTCCACTACAAGGACTTGATTAATTAATTCTTCATTTGGAGCTGAAATAGTAACTGCTCGATTATTAAATGCATAGGTAAAATTTGTGTAATTACCATAATCGCAGATATAACCTGGATAACCTCTTAATGTTTTATTATCAACACCTTCACAAATTCTATCAAGAGTATCTGCATCCACATCCATATTATTGAATTTAATAATACTGAATGTTATTTCATCACTGTTATTGTTTTGAAATGTTTCTTGATTTAATATATAACTGTCATTTCCAACAGTTTTTGTTTCGTTTACTATACTTTTACTATCATTTTTTACATATCCATCTGGAATGTTAAATTCAGTTTTTTCAATGGATATGCTTTTTTCAGGATCAAATCCAGTTGAATCTAAAATTGATGCACTTACTAATCCGGTAAAAAGAATTGTTAGAATAGCCAAAGTTATTAGGGAAAATATTTTTTTGGAAATCATTTTATTCTCACCTTTTATATTAAAATAGTTATCGTCTTAAATATTTCATATTTACAAACTTAACTTAATGATTTATAATTATTATTATTCTTCTTTATATCATAAGATAATATTAATATAACTATTGTTCTTTGATATTAAAAGGACATTAGATATAACTGAAAGGATAATAAAGTATTTAAAGTAAATATGATTATGTACTTGTTAATAATCATTTAAGTATTTACTTTAATTTAATATTTCAAGCATATGATTGTTTATTCTCCTTTTTTTAGTAGGTATTTGCGGGATATGTTTTTGAAACTGAATTCTGGTTGTGTTGATTTGTAGTATACCCATCCTTCTAGTCTACATTTATTTCTCCTTCACATACTTCAGGTGAATAATATCCATCCGCAGATTGCTTGAATTCTTCAAAGTCGTCAGGTAGGATATATTCTTCTTTTTCTATAGGCACGCTTTCCATTTCATATTCTGTCCAAATTTTTTTAGCATCCCTTATGTCAAATACTCCTTTATCATCAATCATGTGGAAGCAAAATAGATGATTTTCTTTTAGTTTATGTGGATTTCCCTGTATTTTTGGTCCGCAGATTTCTCCTTGCCAGCATACATGATTACATTCCTCATGTTTTTTAATATAATCCTTAAGTTTTTCTTCAATATCATATTTTTCTGCCATCATCCAGTAAACATTAGTAGTTTCAACTAATGGATCTACTTCCTTAAATATCCTTAAATTTCGTGAACATACATAGAATTCATATTCTCTCTTTAATGGGTGCGTATTAACGCTTTCAAGTATGTATGTAGCTGATGAACCATCACATTTCTGTGTACGAATATATGGGGTTTTGTCTTCCAGAATTTCTGGCATATTTTCGCAACGTTCCTGGTCTGTTTTTGAAATGTATGGAAATTTATTTGGGAAGCTATGGCTAGAATCTTTATTTTTACCAAAAATCATAAACAGTAATTTCCTTCCCCATTCTCTAGCCATGAGCCATTTAATCATCTTTTCTCAAATAAATCCTTATGACGTTGTGCCATCACATCATATTTTGTTGGTCCATCTTTTTTTCGTCTGTTATCATCAGGATTTGAATATTTAATATTGAGTAATTCTGTTACATCCGTACCTTCCTTTTCCGGAATTTTTACATCAAAAATATTTAATGGTAATGCTATTCCCTGTGAGATTACATTGAATTTTCCAAGTTTCATTGTTTTTATTTTAAAGTGCTTTCTTCTTAAAAATTCTGACCATTCCTTTTCAGGTACTTTAGAGTCTATTTCAATATACACAATAGTCTCCTTCTTTAAATTCTCCTATTTTTGAAATACAAGTCCATCCCAGTACTCCAATTTGTTCTATGTTGTCTGCTTTTTCTATTTCTTTTACCCATGAAATTTTTTCTACATGAGCTAGTGATCGTTTACCGTCTATTATCAAGTTTTTCACCTCTTTAAAAATTGTTTATTAAATATACTTTCATATATTGGATAATCAACTTTAAAAATAAATAATTCTAATAAATCATCCTATCAATTTATACAAAAATCAATTGATAAAGAAATAGTATTTATGTAGAATCTTATATAATATTATTTTCTAATTAAAAAGAATAATTTCATATATTTCAAGAGTATTATATGCAAAATATCTTATTTGTTTACAACATCTTGAATTAATTCAGCTATTAAATTCTAATACATTTAAGAATAGAATAATGCATTTAATAAAATTAATATAAAATAATAATTGGCAAATAATTTGAAGATTATAATAATGTCAAATTCATTTAATTAGAAGTATTCAAAAGAATGATTATCCAAATTAAGACTATCACAATCAATTATCATTCCTTCATTAATCGGATTCAATCGATTAATAAATGCATAGTTAATTGTAATTATTTTAGTTTTCATATTATCAACCTTAATTTTATTTGAATATATCGTTTTTATTTTTATTCTTGAATAATTCTAAGAGTGTTTAATTCTCCTGAATTGACAACTCCTCTATAGGTAGCTTTTTATATGTTATGTTATTAATACTATTTATACTTAATGTATGTTTTAATTGATTTATACATCAAAATTTATTAGCTTTAAAAACATTATCATAGTTTAAGTCTATATGACTTTTATACTATGGAGTTTATGTGAAGTAGTATTTAAATGATTTAAAGTACTTAATTTATAATATTTATAAGATTATATTCGGCAGTTCAATACTCATTTTTTTAAATACAATCATGAGAAAAGATAAACATAATGAATATATAAATATAATCAAACGATAATTAATTACATTCAATAATGGAACATTCAAAAGAATAATATGATTAAATGCATACTCCTTAAACAAAGGAGACTTAAAAGTTACAAAACTTCAAATACATCAGGGTGATTTTATGGGATTATTTGACAAAATATTTAAACCAAAATATAGAAATGATAACTGGGAAGTAAGATCTGAAGCGGTTGAAGAACTAGATGACCAAAACATATTAATTGAAATTGCAAAAACCGATCCAAATTACAATGTACGATGTGTAGCTGTAAGTAAAATAAAAAATAAAAATATTCTAATAGAACTTGCAAAAACTGATAACAATAAATATGTTCGTAGAGCAGCCGTTAATAGTATAGATGATGAAAATGTTTTAGCAGAAATTGCAAAAACTGATACCGATAATGAAGTAACAAAAACGGCAGTGGAAAAAATCTCCCAGGAAACACTATTAATAGAAATAACAAGAAATGCTCCCGATTGGATTGCCAGGTATAATGCTGTTAAAAAGATTAATGATGAAAATGTTCTAATTGAAATTGCTAGAAATGATAAAAAGGGATATGTTCGCGAGGAAGCTGTTAATAGGATTGATGATCAAAATGTTTTAGCAGAAATTGCAAAAACAGATTCAAACGAAGATGTAATTGGAAGTGCAGTTGAACGAATATATGATGAATCATTGTTAATAGATATAGCAAAAAATACTGATAATTTTGCTTCTACCATAGCAGTAACAGGAATTTATGATGAAAGTGTCCTATCTGAATTTGTTTTAACTTCATCTGATTGGATTGTTAGAGATAATTCTGTAGAAAGAATCAGTAACGAACGATTATTAGCAGATATAGTTAAAAAATCTACTTATGAAAATATTCGAAATAAGGCCATAAAGAAAATTCATGATGAAAGTCTATTAACAGAAATTGCAAAAAGCAGTCCCTTCACAAACATTGTTGATTATGCAATAAACAATATCGACAGCATATCTTTCTTAATTGATATTGCAGTAAATACATCTGAAAGTACTCATAAAAAAGCTATGAAAAGAATCGAGGAAATAGATTTAATAGAATTTGATAATGATGTTGATATGGATGTTTTAGTTAACATTACAAAAAATATTTCCCAATGCAGTTTTACTGATTATGTAATTAATCATGTTAATGAAAAATCTGTGATTGTTGATATTGCCAAAAATGCAGAGGATGGAGATGTACGTTATAATGCTATAAATAAGATTAACGAAGATCAAATATTGCTCAATCTTGCAGAAAACGAGAAAAGTTCTTCATTACGTTGTAAAATTCTAAAACAAATAAGTGATGAAAACATTTTGGTTGAAATTATTGAAAATTCTTCTGATGATAAACTGGCTAGTATAGCTCTAGAATCCTTGACTAATCAAGAATTGATATATGGTATAGCATTAAAGAGTAATAATCCGTCATTGGCCTATGATATGATTAAAAGAATAGATAATCATGATGAACTTATAGAATTGTCACGAAATGCTAATAATGACAGATTACGTTATTATGCACAACAAAAAATTGATGAAGAAAAATTATCTGATGCTGACGAATCAACTTTACGCAATCTTGCAGTAAACAGTCCTAGCCCATATATTCGTAGTAGAGCCTGCAGATTGATTCATGATGATAACTTCTTATTATCTGTTGCCCACACTGATTCCGTTAAGGATGTGCGTTTAACTGCAATTAGAAATATTAGTGATTATGAAGTTAGGGATTTGGAACTTAGTAAATTAGCCGGACATAAATGTGAACATTGTGGCAGTTATAAGACTTCTTTTGACGATAGTGATAATGCATCATGGTTGGATTGTAAAGTTTGTGGCAAAAGAACTTACTTAAGTCATTCCTAGAATATAATTTTTTTTGATAGAGTAGATATATCTTATAATTAGTTTAAATAATCAATAAATAATCTTTTTTTTTTCATTTAAAAGTATACTGACTAATACTTATTTAAAAATAGGTTAAAAAGGAGGTTAATTTGAAGAGCTTTATGAGCCCTTAATAAACTGTTAATTTAATTGTTTTTGAAGATTTAGTGTATTTACCATTTGTTCCAGCTATTATAGTAACTTTGTGAGTTCCTTTTTTGAGCTTGGTAGGTATTTTTAGGTTAATTTTACCATTTTTAACTTTAACTTCATGTTTAACAGTTTTTCCATTAACTTTTATTGTTACTTTAGTGGTTGATTTTACGTTTTTGTTTTTGTTATCTAGAATATTTGCTTTAACTGTTGCTGTGTTTTTGTTTGTTTTAATATTGCTTGCTTTAATGTGTGTTTTTGTTTTAGTTACTGTTAATGTTGTATTTGTTTCTGTTCTTTTATGTATTCTTGATGAGAATACAGCCGTTACTGAGTATGTTTTTGCTGCTATTCCGTTAAGTTTGTATGAAAGTTTTGCATAACCGTTTTTAACTTTAACTTGAATGAGTTTACCATTTTTCTTCAATGTGTTTTTGTTGATTTTGAAAGTTACTACTCCAGTTGTTGCTAGTGTCTTGTTTTCATCTACAACTTTTGCTTTTAACTTAATGGTATCATATGATTTTGCTTTAAGATTTTTTGTAGTTAATGTAATTTTTGCATTTCTTTTGATAATTTTTAGTGTACTTGCTTTACTTGTAGATTTATAGTAATCATCATTGTCACAGTATACAGCAGTTAATTTAGCGATTGAGTTATACATATCACTTGTTGGTTTAAATTTAAGGGTTGCTTTTCCATTTTTGACAGTAGCTGTTAATGGGTTAGCTTTACTGTCTATAAGTGTTTTACCATTAAGTTTAAATATTACTTTACCAGTATTCACTGCTTTATTGTTTGCATCTTTAACAGTTGCAACTAATTTTACAGTATTGCAATCTTTAACCACTTTGGATTGAACAGTTGTTTTAGTTTTAGTTTTAGTTTTTTCAGCTACTGTTACTTTTGATGAATTTGATGATTTTAAGTATTTATTTGTTTCATCAAATTGTACTTCAAATGTTAATTCGCCAGATTTACTTGGAGTGTATTTGTAAGTGAATTCTCCATTGTCAGTAGTGACAGTAGTTAATACTTTTCCATCAAGTTTAATGGTAACTTTTTCCTTGTTCAATGCTTTACCATCTTTATCAACTAATTTACCTTTAATGGTAACTTCGTTACCTTTTTGTACTGTTGAAGGTACGTTGATTGTGATGCTTGTAGGCATTTTTTTAACTGTGAAGGTTGTTTTGTTTTCTGCAGAGTTAACAAATTCATTTCCTTCATATTTTACAAGAACACTTTGTGTTCCAGCTTTAGTAGCATCATAATTTAAGGTATATACTCCTTTACTGTTGGTTGTTACATTTCCAACAAATTTATCATTTACATAAATACTTACAGTTTTATTTGCAAATGGATATTCTTTGTTTAATATTGAGTATTTTAATTCACCAGTGATTTTTGTTGTATCTCCAACATAAGCATTTTCAGCTTTAACTGTTATAGTTACGTTAGAATCCACGTGAACGTAATATGTGTTAGTAATGAATGTTCCTCTGTATGTTTGGTCATCATCTTTTTGTGATAGGATAATCTCTAAAAGATATGTACCGTCTTTAACAACATAGTTTATTACATAATCATTTTCTAATGTTGAATCGTTTGGAGTACTACTTTCATCTACATAGAATCTTACAATACCATTATCTGGAACAAAGTTATCTGTTTCATTTAATTTAATCATATGTTCATCAATGATAAATGTATCTGGTTTGTTTTTATAGAATATATTGTTTTTAACAGTTGCAGTTGGATTAAATTCTGATTGTTCATCATAAGGTAAGTAGATTGCTCCACCTTCTTTTGCATCGTTTGAAGTGAAATCTGAATCTTCAATATTGTTATCTTTACAAGCTGTAATTACTGCTCCACCTTTGTTACCTGCTTTGTTTGATTTAAATACTGAATTTTGAAGATTTAATGAATTATCCACTTGTGTTTTAATGATTTCCTTTATAATAGGATCTCCAGTCTCTGGATCATACTTGATGCGTCCTTCGTCATCTCGATCATAAATGTATTCTTCAATGATAATTGCATCGGTAAATATTGCACCACCATCATAGTCTGCTTCATTGGATTTAAAGGAAGAATCTTTAATAGTGTTAACTCCAATCATAGTCCAAATTGCTCCACCGGATGGTTTTTTATCTGAAGTTTTATCATTTCCCACAACTTTATTTGATTCAAAGTTACAATTATCTATTTTCAAATCAGTATATTCAGAATCTCCTTGATAGTGTACTGCTCCACCACGGAAATTAGCTACATTATTTTTAAATTCAGTATCTTCTATAGTTAATTGATAACCAGTGCTTGCAATTGCTCCACCAATACTTGGTTCATTATTGGAATTAGCTTGGTTTCCTTCAAATACGGATTTGCTAACAATAAGTACATCACTTGATGATATAGCTCCTCCCATAATTGAATTTACTTCACCAACACCATTATTCTTAAAATTGGAATTTGTAACTCTTAGTTCTCCTTCCTGACCGTTTATAGCTCCTCCAATTTCAGCACTGTTTGCGGTAAATGTACAATTATCAATAGTTAAGTTACCCCAGTTTGCAATAGCACCTGCTGAACCAGATTGCTTCAATCCCATTAATTCACCATTTAATGGATTATTAGCAATATTGGATTCAAATTTTGAATTCATTATAATTGATGCATCACCCTGAATACCAATAGATTCTCCTTCATAACTGGAAAATACATAGTCTGGTATTGATCCTGCCGGATTATTAATAACTACTGCACCACCAACACCATTAACTGAATTTGATTTAAAAGTTGAATTATCAACATTTAATAAACTACCTGTAACGTGTACAGCTCCACCATTTCCAATTAATTCTTTTGATTGATTTTTATAATAACCTGATGCTGAATTTGAAGTAAATTCGGTATTATTAATAGTAACATATGAATTTTGAGTATATAATGCTCCACCTTCAATTTTTTGGACATAAATAAAGAAGTTTTCCTCATCTACTTCATAAGAGAAGAATGCAGTATTATTGTCAAATTTACAATTGTTTATTTTCATATTTGCATTTAGAATTGCTAGTGCTCCACCACCAATATCATAACGATCATAATAGTCATAGCCGTCTTCAGGTATTCTTAAAAATGCTTGGTTATTAATGAATTTAACATTATCTAATTCAAAATTAGACATTTCATAGTTATATCCTAGAATTGCTCCACCATATGAATTAGAATAGTCATTTTTAGAAGTATTACAATTGGCAATAGTTAAATTCTTTATTGTAACATTTCTACTTCCAAAATATGTTAAAAATTGATATTGGTTAGCACCATCTATAGTTTTTCCATTACCGTTAATTGTAAGGTTACATATATTATAACTTAACAGTATAGTGTTATATGGTTCAGTAAGTTTATAATCGTCACCAATTAAATTTACTGTTAAATCAGTACCCTCAGGAAGATTGTAATCAGTTAAATTATTATATAGTTCTTCGTAATTGTTTACATCTACTGTTGATGTTTCTTTTTTAACAGTTTTATCAACCTTTTTGGTTAGGTTACTTTTCTCAGTTACTTTATCAGTTTCTTTATTAGTATCTTCTTTAGTAACTTTCTTAGTTACATTCTTATTAACTTTATTATTTTTTTCTTTAGTAAGAACTTTATTTTGTATATTGTTATTAGTTTTTTTTACAACATCTTTAACGGGAGCTTTCTTAGTAACCTTTGTTGTGTTACTTGCTGCGCTAACTGCTGTAACTCCTAATAATAATATTACAATAATTCCTACTAAAAATATAGTTTTTTTATTCTTCAATTTTTTATTACTCCTATATTTATTGAATTTATTAAGAATTGACTAATATATAGTTATTAAAATTCTTATTAACATAAAAAAATATTCTATATCTTCATGTAGATTAATTTAATTTTCATAAATTAACCATTTATATATTTATTTTTTTATATTTAAATAATTACTCAATTATAGTAACTTACTAAACTTTTGGAATATATTTTTCATACCAATTATCAATGACATGATTATTGTTAATTATTTCATCATATATTTGAATTATTTTATTATTGAGAAATTCTTCTGATTCTAACTTGTATTGTTTTAGTTTCCTTTTTAATATTCTCCATATTTGTTCGATAGGGTTTAGATGTGGAGAATAAGGGGGTAAATAAATTAAAGTAATATTCAATATTTTAGCTACTTCTTGAATAAATTTTGATCTATGAGTGCTGTAATTATCTAAAATTAAGCATATTCTTTCTTCTTTATTACATATTTCTCTAACTAGTTCTGTATCAATTGATTCTAAAATAATTTCTCTTTGTTCATTTCTTCTTTTAGAGACATTATCTGTAGATACACTTTTACATTTTTTACTTAAAACTCTTGCAATAGTTTCTAAATTTTCTTCACTATATTTGTTTAGAGTTTTTCCAATAAGTTCTAAGAAGTTATCTTTTGGCATATTTTTAGAGTTTAAACCCTTCGTTACTTCTTCTTCAGAAAGATCTATTTCATTAATTATTATGAAAATATATATTTATTTTTTGAATTGTCCATATTGAATAATCTGAGATTTATTAATGCTAAGGCTACTTCTGGAGCTGTTGAAGAATGAGTAGTGAGTAAATCACTTTTACCATTTATTGTTAATGAACCTGTTGCATTTACTTTAAATTTATATGGTGAAACAATTGCTATATTGTCTGTTTCTTTTTTATATAGTGTTCTTATTCTATTTGGTTGATTTTGAAATGAAGATTCATCAAATAAAACTATTATGTCTTTGTGAGTTACATTATGTTTTTTTTAAGTTTTTTTTAGTTGTTCTTCAGCATCATCAGGAGTTTTAGAAAATCTAGGATATGCTTTACCATAATTGTATCCTAATTTCTTTACGATAACTCCTATTTGTTTTAAACTATATTCAACATCATATTCATTTTTAACGTGATTTAATACATCTGTTTGAGTCATACCTTTATGATTCATTATATATTGATCCAATTCAACTAATTGATCAAATGTTAAATTAGAGGGTCTTCCACCACCAAAATTAGGTTTTAAACCATCCAATCCACTTTTTTCACAAATTTTAGCCCATCTATGGACTGTATTATATGACACATTAACAAATTCAGATGCTTCTTGAATAGTATGACCTTCTAAAATATATTTTATAGCTATTAAACGTTCATAATACCTTACAGTACCTTTACAATTAGCTAATTCTTCCCTAATCTCTGTAATATTGGTTTTATTACCTACATCAATTTTACTTTTTCTTGACATAATATTATATATCTAAAACATATATATTAAAAGTTTGGTAAGTTACTATAATTGAAAAAATAATTAATTTAATTAAGTTATTTTTAACTTTACTTCAAATTATACTTATAGTGATATATGCTAGGATTAGATTAATTTGTTATAATATGATTATTATTCATGTATTTATTCATATTAAGCACATTGATGTTATACATTTGATTTTATTTTTTATTTTTTCCTGTTAATTCAATAACTATATATGAAAGTAAAAATAGAATATACTATAGATATAACAATTGTTATAATTTTTTTATATAAATTAAAGGAGGATATAAAATGTGTGAAATATTTTGTTTAAATTCAAACAAGCCAAGACAAGTAAATGAATGTCTAGAATGCTTTTATAAACATTCAGAAAAACACCCACACGGATGGGGATTAGCAAACATGCAATCAGATCAATTTATCATAGATAAAGAACCAATAAAAGCATCATGTAGTCCACACTTGAAAGAAATATTAACAAATCCATTAATAAGTAAAAATGTATTTGCTCATATTAGACTAGCAACAAAAGGAGAAATCATATCACCAAACTGTCATCCATTTACACAAATAGATTCAAATAAAAGAACTTGGATGTTAATACACAACGGTACAGTATTTGATTATCCTCCATTAGAAAAATACAAAAAAATAGAAAAAGGAGATACAGATTCGGAACTGATACTATTATACATAATAGATAAAATAAATGAATTCGAAAAAGAAAAAAATGCACCATCAACAATAAAGGAAAGATTTAACATACTATTCGAAATAATATCAGACATGTCAAAAAATAATAAATTAAACCTGATGATATACGATGGAGAGGTAACATACATACACTCAAACATGGATGAAACATTATACTACTTAAAAAGTAAAGATAATTTCCTAGTAGCCTCAACACCAGTAAATGATGAAAAAGGATGGAAAAAAGTTGAATTAAATAAATTATTTGCCTTAGTAGATGGAACAATAATATTTGAAAGCAAAGAACATGATAATGAATTTATACTAAGTAAAGAACAGGAAGACTATCTGAATAATTTCATCAACTCATTAAATAAAGGTGACAAAATACATGACTAATTTAATAACAGATGAAATGATAAAGGATAAAATAAATCAACAATTCATAAAGCCAACAAATAATAACAAAAACTATATTGGAATAGAAATTGAAATGCCAATACTGAACCTCAATAAAAAAGCAGTAGATTTTAACACAATACACAAAACAACACAAAAATTCAAAAAACACTTTACAGACTTTCAAAAGCTTTCAATGGATTATGATGGGAACATATTTTCATTAAAAAACGAAAAAACCGATGACATACTTTGCTATGATTGTTCATATAACAATATCGAATTTGCAATGGGTCCAGAAAAAGACTTATTCACAATCAATGATCGTTTCAAAGAATATTATACGTTCATAAAAGAATCATTTGAAGAGTTTAACCATACAGTAACTGGCATGGGAATAAATCCATACAGACAATATAATAAGGAGATACCAATTCCATCAGAAAGATACTTGATGCTTTATCATCATCTGGAATCATATAAAAACTATCAAAATCCACCAATAGAATTCCATGACTATCCAGGTTATGGAATGTTTTCATCGGCATCACAAGTGCAGTTAGATGTAAACAAGAAAGATTTGGTAGAAACAATCAATACATTTTCCAAAATTGAACCAATAAAAGCATTATTATTTTCAAACTCTGTATTCTATGAAGAAAATCCAATGATACTCTGTTATAGAGATTTATTATGGGAAAATTCAACACATGGAATAAATCCTCGTAATATTGGCATGTATGATGAAGACTTTAAAAGCCTTGAAAAATTTGAATCATACTTGCAATCATTAAATATATACTGTGTAGTACGTGATGGATCATATATTAATTTTCAAACAATGAGTTTAAATGATTACTTCTCTAAAGAGAACATTAAAGGGGAAAAGTATACTGATGGACATTATGAAGATATTAACGTTAAACCTTCCATAGAGGATATTAAATATTTAAGACCATTTAAATTTATAAACTTGACATTTCGTGGAACAATAGAATTTAGAAGTGTATGCACACAACCAATAAAAGATTCAATGACCGTAGCAGCATTTCATTTAGGATTAAACGATCAATTAGATAATTTAAGCCAATTAATAAATGAAGACACAATAATATATCATAAAGGATATACTGCAACACAACTAAGAAAATTATTAATTCAAAAGGAAATACCAGAATTTATCAATCAAGAAGAGTTATATAAATTATCAAAACAGATTGTTGATTTAGCCTCCGATACTCTTATTGATAGAGGAATGGGAGAGGAAGTATTTCTTAAACCATTGTATGAGAGAATTAGAAAACGTACAAATCCTGGAAAAAATATAGTAGAATCAATAGAAAATGGAAATAGCATAGAAAAACTCATAAAAGAATATTCATAACTGTAATTAATTTATATCATTAATAAATCTAAAGATTATTGTTCTATATTTAAATTGTATGTTCTTGGTTAAATATCAGCGTGTAACGTTGTAATTAAAATGATGGATTAAAATTATTATATGTTATTACTCCTTTTATATTCTATTTTTTATTAGTATTAAAGTAATACTTTTTAATCAAAAAGTATTTATCTTAGTATGTTCATAATAATTATTGTAGAAGTAATAAATAGTTGTTAGATTATAAAAAATAGTTTTAAATACAGATACTCAATTAAGGAACTTGTTAACCTACCCAAAAATTATTTATCACTTTTACACCTATTACTTTATCAAAAAATATCTAATATTTAATTTTGTTTAAATATTTTCACTCATTATACTTATTATCTATTTTTTTATATTTTTTAATACTAAAATAATATATATTAATAAAATAATAAATTTATCATAGTTTATTAAAAATAATTATTAATTTATCAAAAACAAATCAGGTGGGTGCATATGGAAAAATATTTAATTACTGGAGAGGTGTATGAATATAAAAAATTATATGCCCTATTTTTCACAGGAAAATATTTTGTATGTGATTTACAAAAACTAAGAGCCATTCTTAAACCAACAGAACTGGATTTAAAAATATTAAGAAAAATGGCTAACGATGAATTTATAAATGAACTATTAGAAAACAATGATAATTACTGGTATTCATTAACAGTAGATAATGATGATGAATCAATTATAATTTCTAACATTAAATGTTATCGAAATCCACAGCTAATCAGTTATCAGTATGAAAGTTTTAAATCATTAATGGAAATGAATTAGATAATTAATATTTTTCAATATAACTTCTTTCATATAATAGATGATTTTTAAAAAAAAATAAGATAAAAAAGTTTATTGTAATTTAATAAACTTTTTTTGGATATTATCCTGAATGGGTTGGTATGTATGGAATAAAACTTCAAATAACTTGGTTATTGCCATAGTTTGTATCCATCCTTTCCAAGTCCACTTAGTTTTATAAAGAACAATTCCCCTCGAAATATTATGTTTTTTGTTCCCTTAACACATTCAATATCAAATTCAACTTTCTTCTATTGCAGCTATATGTCTTAAATCTAATAATCTTTTTCCTCCTGCTTGTAAGTTGTGTTCAACATCTTCTCCATCAATATCATAAAATACCATTTCAATAAAAATAATTTTAAAAATTGGTATTAATGTTTTATCGTAGTATTCTTTCAAAAATAAAAATAGTAAATAGTTTTAATTTATTCTAAATCAAATTGAGTTAAGAATTTTGGAATTGCTTCATTATTGTTGATTGCATTTGTACATTGGTAAGTATCATATAATACGTAAACCCACCAAATGAATACAAGGAGTCCCAGTGGTGTATATACTGTATAGTATAAGATGTTTAATATGATTCCAATAATGAATTCTATTAATCCTCGTTTAACTAATCCATTATATACATTGCCTATATAAAAAAAGACACTTAGTATTAAAGCTATAACCATGTTTTTTTCTGCCATCCTCTAACCTCCTTCTTAATATGAATTAGTATATATTTAGAAATATTAATACTTATCTAATAACTATTTAATTATTAAATGAATATTAAATATTCATTAATTTTTTGATTTTCTAAATAAAAACTTCTTATATATTTTCCATTCATTTTTTCTATAGTTTTTATTGATGCAATATTCTTTTCTTCTGCAGTTAACTGTACTTCGGTCATATTATTATTTTTTGCAACTTTCAAAACTTCTCCAAGCATTGATGTTGCTATTCCTTTTTTACGTTCAGAAGGTATTACACTAAAACCTATATGGCCAAAATCCTTCAAAAAATCATTCAATACATGACGCAAGGATATAATTCCTACAATTTTATTTTTAGAAAATGCCATGAAAGTATCTGTCAAAACCCAATCTGATGAAACACTTTCTTTTTTACTATTATTTTCCACATATTCTAACCATTCTTCAATATCATCCTTTTTATCTAATAATTCGCTTCCTGGAATAATATGTTTGGAATTATCTATAAATGCTCTTTTAAACTCTAAAATTTCATTCTTATATTTTAAGGAGGGTCTAATTAATTTAACCATATAATCTTTCCATTATTTTTATAAATTATTTTATTTTTAACCTTATTTTATGCTTTTTATATAATAAAAATTTATAATATTAAGAACAAAATATTAATCATTAATATGGAGATTAATTATGACTAAAACTAGAATTGAATGGATAGATTTGGTTCGTGCTATTGCTATACTAACTGTATTATACATTCATTCTGTTGATGGAATATATATCATATCTTCTGATGCTATACTTAATCTAACAATGGCTTCAAGAATATTTCAGTTTGCTTCATTATTTTTTGGGCGTATAGGTGTTCCATTCTTTTTAATGATAACAGGATATCTTTTGTTAGATAGAGCATATGACGATGAAAAAGTAAATAGGTTTTGGAATAATAATTGTAAAACATTGATTATTGTTACAGTAATATGGGCTGTAGTATATGCTATTTCTCTAACTGTAATAACAAATAAGTATACACAAGTAAATCCTGTTGAAGCAGGAAATTTATTCTTTAGCCATATGTGGTATATGCCTATGATTATTGGAATGTACTTGTCAATGCCATTTGTGTCTAATGCTATTCGTAGTTTTGATAAGAAAACTATTTTTCAGGCAACTATTATATTCACATTGTTAGCATTTTGTCTTCCATTTATTTCAACGATTCTTGATATGGAAGGAATTAAGATTATGGCAATACAATATTGTCTTGGTTTTAGTGGTGGAATATATGGAGTATATATTATCCTTGGATATCTTGTTAAAAAGGGAATGTTTAAAGAAGTATCATCTAAACTCTTAGGTGTTATATCTTTTATTTCATTTATGATTTGTCTATTGTTCCAGTATTATGCATTTATTAAGGGCTATGATTTCTTCTTATGGTATGAATTCCCATTCATATTAACAGGTTCATTTGCATTATTTGAACTTGTATCAAGAATGAAAAGTGTAAGGTTTTACAGTCAGATAAAGATATTGTCAAAATATTCATTTGCAGTATTTCTAATACATAATCTTTTCAGATTACCATTACTTCCATTAGTAGTATTATTACCTTATGCAGAACCAGTAAAAGCACTAATATTATGGGTTTTACTCATAATACTCAGTTATATAACCGCAGCAATCATATATAGAATTCCTAAATTTGGTAAGTTCATACTGTATATGAGATAATTCACTAATTTAGGATTCAATTTCTTTTTTTATTTCTTTTAGAATAGCGTATGCTTCTGGTATTGGAAACAATGGGTATATATGGAATAAGTTTTCGCCAACAATTAATTTAGCATCAACACCATCATTTAATAATTTATCAGTATATTCTTTTATTTTAGGATAGAATATTTCATTAGTTCCTGCTGTAATTAATATTCTTGGCAGGTTATGATTGTCACCATAGAATGGACTAACCAGGTAATTTGAAGTTTCCAAATTCTTTGCCCAATGTTTTCCTATTTCTTTTAATCCAATATTACCCAGTATTGGATCATTAGTGTCATCATAACGGTTTTTCATTGAAACGTCAAGCCAAGGAGAGAAAACTATTATATTTTCTGGCTGTTTAACATTAATCTTGTTTAAATATTGACAAAAAGAAAGTATGAATCCTCCACCTGCAGAATCTCCCATCATAGTTATTTTATGGAATTTACACCTCAGATGATTGTAGAATGCTATCATCTGCTTGTAACATTCATCATAATGATGTTTTGGTGCAAGAGAATATACTGGCGCAATAATACGTTTTTTGAGAAATTTACTTATAATATAACAATATAAAGTATGTTGATAATTCATCTGGTTAACATATGCTCCTCCATGAATATAGAGGATAACTTGATTGTCATCATATTTTTCACCAAATGATACAAATTTCATTGAATCGAATGTTTCTGTTTTAAATATTGTTTTAATTTCTTCATCCTTTTTATTATCCAGATATGACTCTATTTCTTCTTGTGAATTCATGTATTTAGGCTTTGTTTGCCTTAAAATTATTTCAACTATCTTTGATAAAAAGGATTGTTTAAGCATAATCTTCACTTTCAGGTTATTTAATTATTTAAGCGGAATCCTAAAAATGGAATAATAGTTAATAATTGTCAGTTAAAAACTAAACTTATACTTATTTTGTTTTAGCTAATTAAATTATTTTTTGGATTTTTATTGAAAATCTTGAAAGTAAAAAAAGAGTAAAGATTAAAGATATTTGGTTATTCTATCCTCAATCATGTCAACCAATTCATCAGCATCTTTTAACGGATCTAAATAAATGATATTTCCATCATAATCTATTTGTTTTTCTTTTTTTGGATATTCAAAGTCTAGTTTATCTGCTTCTAAACCTAATGTTAATGGTATGTCACTTTTTGTATGTAATCCATCAGCTAAGAATACTGGCATGGTTATAATGTTTTCAAATCCATTATCCTGTAATTTTTTAAATGATTCTGGTATTGATGGTGTTTCTATTCTCATGTAGCTTTGTTCTATTTCATATTCTGGAAGTCTTTCTTTTAGTTTGTTTAACACTCCCTCCATTACAATTTTTCCATAGGGTAAGCTACTTCCATGACCTATTAATAGTATTCCTGTGTTGTCCTTATTTATTTCTTCTTTTTGAATAATTTTATTTATTCTTCGTTCTACAACGTCAACTACTTTATCGTCTTCTTCGAAGGGTTTTAAAAATATTACTTCACCATCAAAGTTTATTAGTTCTGATTTTGCTTCTCTTTGATCTCCATGGTGGTGAAGGTGATGGTGGTGGTGATGTTCATGTGAGTGTGAATGGGAGTGAGTGTGTGAGTGTGAATGTTCTAATTCTTCATGTGGTAATCTTAGAATTGTAGGTATGTCTACTTTTGTATGCACACCATGTGCTAGAAAAGCTGGAACAACGATAATTTTTTTTACATCTTGGTTTTTTAGTTTGTCAACTTGTGTAGATATATTTGGTTCTACAAGTTCCATGAAACCGCTTTCTACTATATTGTCTATTCTTTTATCTAGTTTTTCTGCTAGTTTAGTGACAACTTCTTTATTGTAGGGCAATTTACTTCCATGTCCCACTACTAATATGCCAGTATTTGTACTCATATGTATCTCCTTTTGAATTGTTGTATTACTTTTATTTATTATACCTATGAAAAAGTAATACTTTTATTATTAATAATTAATACTATTATGTTATTGGGTATAAAAATACTTTTGCATACATAAATCAAGAATTATTGAAGATAAATTAAATTATAATTAAAAAAAATACTGTATATAGAAGAAATACATTAAAAATAAGCCATTAATCTAAAAAAAACTTCATTAAAAAGAAAAATAATAAATAAGCAAAATAATAAATAAATACTTACTATGAAATATAATGAAATTGGAAAAACGGGACTAAAGGTAAGTGAAATAGGCTTTGGTGCTGAATGGATAGAAGGAAAAAAATATTCCCAAACAGAACAATTAGTTAAGCATTGTGAAGAAAATGGAATAAACCTTTTAGACTGTTGGATGTCAAATCCACGAGTAAGAAGTAATCTTGGAAAAGCCATCCATAAAAATAGAGAAAAATGGATCATACAAGGCCATATAGGTTCAACATGGCAAGAAAATCAATACGTCAAATCAAGAGAACTAGACAAAGTAATACCAGCATTCGAAGATTTGCTGGAAAGATTGCAAACAGAATACATAGAATTTGGAATGATACACTACGTTGATGAAACAGATGACTACAATCAAATCATAAACGGAGAATTCTACAAATACGTGAAAAAACTAAAAAAAGATAAGACAATACACCACATTGGACTAAGTACCCATAACCCTGAAGTTGCACTGAAAGCTGCAGAAAATGAAGAAATAGAGCTGATTCTTTTTAGTTTAAATCCGGCATTTGATATGATGCCACCAGTACTGCTGGATGATTACTTTGATAATGAAAAATATGATGAAAAACTAAGTGGCATACAACCAATAAGAACAAAACTATACCAGTTATGTGAAGAAACAGATACAGCAATAACAATAATGAAAGGATTTGCTGGAGGAAGACTATTAAACAAAAAAGATTCACCATTTGAAATAGCAATGACACCATTACAATGCATACACTACGCTTTAACAAGACCATCAGCAAAATCAATACTGGTTGGAGTAAATAATATAGAAGAATTGGAAGAAGCACTAAAATATGAAACTGCAACTGAAGAAGAAAAAGACTACTCAAAAATCCTTACACAAGCACCAAAACATTCCTATCTAGGAAAATGCACGTATTGTGGACACTGTGCACCATGTCCAGTTGAAATAAATGTTGCAATGTTAAACAAATTATATGACCTTGCAACAGCACAAGAAAAAGTACCAGAGAGTATAAAAGAACATTATAATAACTTAAAAGCACATGCATCAAATTGTACCGAATGTGGAGGATGCGAAGAAAGATGTCCATTTGAAGTGAGAGTAATAAAGATTATGCATAAAGCAAAAGTAATATTCGGAAAATAATAAAATGATAAAGAAATTCAATCCCCTTAATTATTTCTTATTTTAATTTTTCTAAATCTATAGGTTCTTTAATAAATAACTCTAATTCATCATCACCCACAGTATTCAAATACATCTCATCAGGATCATACTGTTGAATTAACTTTTTATATTCCTCATCATCAGGCTTTTCATCCTCCTGATAATATTTATCGGTTAAAATCATATCATCCTTTACTATTGCTACATGATATTTATATAACACAACAACCACCTTTTACTATTTGTTTAATAAATGTTTTTCTAGTTCAAATCTAATTTTGTCACTAATTTTCACTGTTTTCTGAGTATTAAAATTAAAATCAACCAATATTACCCTTCCGCTTGATCTTAACTTATCCTTTTGCCATGCTTCCTGATAAACAGTTACTGATGTACTTCCAATTTTTTCAACAAAAGTTCTAATCTCAACCTCTTCTCCAAAAAATATTTGGTCATGATAATCATATTCTGCATGAACCATAATTAAATTCCAGACACTAGGATCCAGTAACATATCCGGATTAAAAATTTTATACAATGGATTTCTAGCTACCTCAAACCATAAAGGAACGGATGTATTGTTAACATGACCCAACGCATCAGTATCTCTAGAACTAACATCTATCATAGTTTTAAACATAGTAATATATTTCTAACTAATTGAATATAATAATTATCTTGAGATTAGATATTTTTCGATATATTTAAACAAAACATATATTACAATAATTACTGCAACTAGTAGCTGATAGTATATGAATATTTGAAGGAAAATGTTTTCTCCAGTAGTTTTAAGAACTTCATTTGATGCAATAACACTAATTACAAATGGGAAAGTAAATGCACTGAAGGTAGGATAAAAAGGCATTCTAATATAACTAACTAATTTATATGTTGAAAAAACATAACATATGCAAGCTATAACATAAAGAATCATTAAGAATTCCATATTTATATCATTAAAGGAGTGTAAATATCCTGTTATCAATATGCTGAATAATGCAGTGTAAATGCATATTAAAGGTTTATTGGCTTCATTTTTTACCGGATATTTAAAGTATCTATAAGTTATTAGGATAAAAGTGGGAATCATCATACAAAAACCAAAAACAAAGAATATCCAAGATATGGAACCTAATTTAATAATTCCCCCAGTAATTGCAGCCATGGTAATTCCTACATAAACCACCCAATAACTACCATAAACATTATCTATGTCAAAATTACTTAATACAAACATCATGGTAAAATAGCATATGAGTAATATGTGAAGCAATACTCCCAATATCCATACAAATAAGGCTATACTTTGATTTATTGGATAAATATAGGTACTTAGAAGAATTAAAGCCATTGAAAAAGTTCCGGAAGTACTTGCAATAACAGGATTTCTTAAATCATTTACAACATCATTTCTGTAAAAAATAATTTTTACAAGCAAAATAAATATGATTAGAATGCCTAACAAACAAGTTAGTATTTTAACATCCCTATGATAGTCATATAATATATTACCCAATGATAAAATTGCAAGTAATAGTCCACTAATTCCAAGAGGCATTCTTTTGAAAATATTACTCATTTTAAAAACCAAATCTTTCCTATAATTATTTATGTCAATGATTTATAGTAGCTTTTTTCGATAAAAAAAAGAATTAAAATTATCCTTCAATTTTTTGAATAATTTCTTTACAATTACGGTATACTCTATTAAAATTCTGTGATTTTGCTATTCGTTTAATTGCTTCAAGTATTCTTATCACCTGATCTAACCAATTATAAATATCTCCAGAATAAAGATTTAGTTCATAATTGTTCATGAATTCATTACTAATTTGTTTAGGACTCCAACCTTGCAGTCTCCTTTCAATGATATGATTTGAAACATTTCTTTCTAAACATCCACAATAGAGTGTTAAACAATCACAGAGCATAAAGTCCTTTTCAACATTAACTAACTTATTTTCTAAGTTACTGTTAAGAATTCCAATATAGTCTCCAGAGAATAATATTCGTTTTACCGAACTTGAAAATAATTTGCTGCTGATGTAAAAATCCATATTCCTTTCAAACGCTTTAATAAACCTATTACTAAGGTAAACATTTTCAAATTTTTCTATATCAAGCACGATATCTAAAGGATTATCATAAATATTTTCACGTATAAGTTCAGCAGTGTATATGTCAATAAATGAAATTGCTACAGCTTTTCCATACCTTGTAGGTGTGAGGAAATATTCTTCATTTCTATAAATCATATTATGGTCTATTAGAACTTCAATAGCATTCTGGAATGTCAATGGATTATCTATTTGATTATACTTTTTTTCTAGTTCAAAATATGAAATCTTTTTAAATGCACAAATATCTGATAATATCTGTTCAAAGGTAGCTTTTTTATCATAGTATATTTTTACTTCATCTACATCATTTTCTAATAATGATAGAGCTACACTTACCTCATTTTCTTGATTAAAAGTATTTCCAATTATGGGAAGTAAGAAAACTTTTCCTATGTCATGAAATGTTGGTCTACCTGCTCTTCCCAACATTTGATGAAATTCGTTGTTACTTAAGAATTTTATGCCCATTCTTAATGATTCAAATATTACTTGGGATGATGGAAAATCTACTCCGGAAGCTAGTGCTGATGTTGTCACTACAGTTGTTATTTCCTGTTTCAGGTATGCCCTTTCGATTTCTACTTTTCTTTTGTAGCTTAAGCCTGCATGGTATGCTTCACTCTTTATTCCATTTTTGTTTAAGTTTTTTGCAATTAAATCTGTCTTTCTTCTTGAATCTGTAAATATCATTGTTTGTCCATGATAGCTTTTACTTGATATTTGTTCAAATTCATCTTTGCATAATTGAATTATCTTTTTACTTTTTTCGTCTTCATTATTCATAAAATCTATATATCTTTCTAGTTTAACGGGTCTTTTATCATATTCTACGAGTTTTAGATTAAATTCACCCGCTATTTCTCGAGAGTTTTTAACTGTTGCTGATAATGCTATTATCTGTGCTTGTGGATATAATTTCATTAATCTTTTGATTAGGCCATTAAGTCTGCTTCCTCTTTCGTTGTTTTCCAACATGTGTATTTCATCTATTATTACTACTCCCAAATCATTCAAATGATTGCTTTCTCCATTTCTTAGTATAAAGTCTAATCCTTCATATGTTGCAATGATTATATCAGAATCTATTATTGATTTTTCTTTGATAAATAATTCATCTTCTGCATTGATTCTATTTGATCCAACCTTAATTGTTATGTTTAAACCTAAATCTTTGTATTGATTTTTGAAGTCTCTGTATTTCTGGTTAGCAAGTGCTACAAGTGGTGATAAGTATATCATCTTCTTGTTTTGTAAAGTTTTAGTTATTCCGGCAAGTTCTCCTATTAATGTTTTTCCAGATGCTGTTTTTGATACAACTAGCATATTTTGATTGTGTAGTAATCCATTGTTTATCGCTTCAATTTGAACTGGGAGTAGATGTTTAATTCTTTTTGATAGTATCGTTTTTATTACTTGTGGAATATCTATATCATCTAGGGATATTTTTCATTGGTTGTTTCTGTTGTTCCAAATGAATCATATAACATTAATGTTTTATCTTCATTATAAAATGTTATAAAGTCTAGTATCTCTTCTAATACTTTGGTTTTATTTAAAAATAGTTTAAATATGGATGTTGTTGCTATATCATTATTTGATGTCTTTAACCTATCTGATATTATTTTCTTTGCACATTTATTACAGATTGGCTGATTATTGTATGTCATTGTATTTTTTGGATTGATGAATGTAATTTTATCTTTTTTTATGCAATGAGTGTTGGCATAAATTATATTTTTTGATTTTTTGTAATACTTTTATGTTATTTATGTTTTAATTGGTTTATCATCAATGCTGTCAAGTTAATGTTCAATTTGTGTGACTGTTTTTTTGTGAATTATTTTTTTTTAGAAAGATCTTTTGTTGTTGTCTGTGAATTTGTGTCCATAGTCTACAGGTTCTCTGTTTGTTGATTTTCTTTCTTCTTTT
>JAFRMD010000034.1 GCA_017430835.1 Methanosphaera sp. | reverse complement strand
CATATATACTTATCATTCCTTTCTCGCCTTCGCTGACGCTACGTCTACGAAAGGCACAAAATTTAATTAAAAATTTCCTTCATTGATTTTGTTACCATAATCTGGTATAATATCTTTAGATGTATAGATAGACTGAAGAGCACGGCGGAGGGAGTGGCGAAAAGTTACCACGTAATTTTATCCCGCATATATATATGTGACGTGTACCTTTTAAGCACAAACGAGTGTAACATATCCCTGAAAAATGGGTGGAGTACGTAAACTTATATTTGTTTTTAACAAATTCCGTTAATCTAGCTTGGTACACATAGTAAATGTCTATACATCTATTTTTATATTTAACACAGGAGGTAACCATATGTTAAATATTTATTACTATAATTGTTGTGGCATCGATGTTCACAAAAAGATGTTAGTTGCTACTATTGCGAAAACTGATGACCACAAAGTAACTACTTATCAAACCAAACAATTTTCTACTTTAACTAAAGATATTGAACATCTTAAACAATGGCTTATCGATAACAATTGTAAAGATGTGTGTATGGAATCCACTGGCAAATACTGGATTCCTATTTTTAATATTCTAGAAGATACCTGCCACGTTGTTATTACTCATCCAAAGTATGTTAGAGCTATTCCTGGTAAGAAAACTGACAAGAAAGACTCTATTTGGATTGCAGATATTTTTAAACATGGTCTTGTAAATCCTAGCTTTATGCCACCTCTTGAAATTAGACAACTTCGTGATTTAATGCGTTATCGTTTTAAATTACTTAATTGTCGCACAAGTGAGAAAAATCGTTTTCAAAATTCCCTTACAATGTCCAACATTATGATTTCTAATGTTGTTACAGACACTTTTGGTAAAACTGCTCAAACTATCTTGAAAAAAATGCTGTCTAAAAATGATAATCTCACGATGGACGAACTTTCTCCATTATTAAGAAAAAATTTAAAAGCTACTCCTCAAGAAATTCTAGAATCTATTCAAGGTAATTTAACCAAAGAACAAAACTCCAAAATGGAAATTTGCCTTGATCATTATGATTACATCAATAAATGTGTAGAAAAACTTGAAGAAGCTATTATTCCAATAGTTGCTAATTATCAAAATGAAATTAATTTATTGTTAACAATTCCAGGAGTTCAAGATGTATCAGCTGTTTATATACTTTCTGAAATTGGGAGTAATATGAATGTATTCGTTGATGATAAACATCTCTGTTCATGGGCTGGTCTTACTCCTCAGAATAACGAAAGTGCTGGCAAAAAGAAATCTGTTAAAATTTCTAGAGCTGGTGTGTATATTAAACCTTTGTTAATTCAATGTGCTAATAATGCTATTAAAGACAAAAATTGTGAATACTTTAAACTTAGATATGAGGCAATTAAAAAACGTCGTGGTCATAAACGTGCAATTATTGCTATTGCTAGAATGTTACTTACTTGTGCATATCATATGTTATCTAAAAATGAACCCTTTAACATTGAATTGTACAAGCAATTAACTGAGTCTAATTTTAAAAGCAAACACACTAAATTAAATATCAATAATGCCATTAAGTATTTAGAAGCACAAGGCTACAAAGTCAGCTAATTTTATTAAATTGTTTGGTTATCTTTAATTTTATATTAAATTTTTAAAAACCGCTTTTTAGGGGTTTTATTTACTATGTGAATTTTCCTATATTATTTTTCAAACTT
>JAFRMD010000033.1 GCA_017430835.1 Methanosphaera sp. | reverse complement strand
GCTTCATCTACCAATTTACCTGAGATAATTGTAGATTTTCCAACTTTAACCGGACTATCCGCAGTGACTGTTATTTGTGTGCTGAATTTGTTAAGAGTTAATATTGCATCATCACTACATGAAACATTGTATTCATATGAATATCCATTGTAATTTGCTACAAATTTTAGTTTTAAAGTCTTTGTATCGAAATCCACTACTCTTGTATCAAAGAGATACTGATATATACCTGTAACTTCAGAATCATCCGAATCTCCACTAACTACCAATCCATTAATAGTAGTTAAAGGATCATATTCACCGGTAGTTTCATTATATTTGTATACTGTTATATTTACTGTTCCAACAGGTACTCCTTCACCAGTTAGTGTAGATACATTACCAGTAACATTAATTATAGCTCCGGGTACAACATTTTCTACTACTTCACCACTTTCAGGATTGAGCAATACAATATTTGTATTAGTTTCTTCCGGTGTTAATATAATTTCAACGTAGTCTTTCGGATCATCAGCTGAAATATGTTGTGCATAATAACTATCATTGTATATGTTGGTACCATAATAGTATACTTTTACACGATTTACCTGATCTTTTAACGGTAAAGTAATATTAAATTCACCAGGATTTTCTAAGTCGGATAATATTATTTCAGCATAAACCATACCCGTATACCAATTGCTTACAACCACTTTTCCAACAGGAACCAAATCAGTACTAGAATCAGTTCCATTAGTTACATTCACATAAATTGTAGCATTACCATAGGTAGTATTTAACACTTGAACATTTGTTGTTGTAGGTATTTTATCAACATTTACGGAGGTATTGCATTCTGATGGAAGAATCATAACATTTCCTTGACCGGTTTTCTGACCATTATAATACACGGTCACATTGTTTACTCCACCAATCATGGAAGTGTATTCAGTCAAGTAAACATACATTCCCCTATCTTCATTATATGTAATAGGTACACTGATTGGATTTGATTCATCACCGTTAACAATTATATCAACAGTACCACTAGTTACATTATTTCCATACTCATCAAATACCTGACCAGTAATATTAAATGCCTTTTCAACAATTAACGGTTGACCTAAAATCTCAACAGTAACACTTGAATTTAAAGCACTAGCAGTAAATGAAGTAATCACTTCACCAGTTGTACTGTTTATACCAGTACTACCAATATAACAACCGTCTTCAACAAACTCCACCTTAAGTGAAACAGGATCAGTCGTGGTAATGTTAACATCACCATCCAATACAATACGCGTCGTACTACCAGTTAACTCATACACCTTAGTCTCACCATTTAACGTAACCCTAATAGTACCTGATTTAATAACTGAATCAAAGTCTGTTTCATTTTCACAAACCACAACATCAAATGTAACATTATAAAGCTTATCACTTACAACTGTAACATTTGTAATCGTATGAATTTTAGTTAACTCATATTCAGTCCTATTAGTACTGCTAGTATACCAATCCGTATCATTCACATACTCAACCACAATATCATAAGTTTTAAGAGTTGATAATGTGAAGTTGTATTCATAGTAACCGTTACCGTCAACACGAACATTCTCAACCTTTTCAGTACCTACTGTAATGTTCACGTAAGTATTGGTAACTTTTTCTCCTAGCTCATCAACCAAATAACCATAAACGGTTAAGTTTTCACCAACCCTAATAGGACCATTAAACTCAACAGTCATATTAGTTGAACGAGGATTAACAGTGAACGATGATTTGTTAGTTGAATTTATGTAGTAGGTAGTCTCATTAGTATAGGTTATATTTACATTATGAAGTCCTATGCTTGTAGCGTTATATGACAATTCAAACTTACCGTTTTCATCTACCACTACTCCTTCTTTAATGTAAGTTTCATCTATTCTTATTGTTATTTTTGTATTTGGTACAACTTCTTCAAGTTCATCATATAACGTACCTTTAATGGTAACGTTTTGTCCAATTAAAACACTTTCAATATCATCAATAACGATGTGTGTGTTTCTAGGAATTACTTTAACACTGGACGTGTTTGTTGAACTATAGTATCTTGTAGTGTCGTTATTGTAAATAACTGTTATTAGATAATCGCCAATTTCATTTATTTTATAAGTAGTTGAATAATTTCCATACTCATCTACTGGTACATTTTCAATTGAGTTTTCACCAACAGTAATATTTACAAATGTATTTGGAATTATTACACCAAATTCGTCATATAAAGTTCCTTTAATGGTTACTTCCTGACCTGCAAGTATTGTTTCATTGTTTTCTATGGTCATGTTGGTGTTTCTAGGAATAACCTGAACTTCGGACATGTTGATTGAACCAGTATAATTTACATTATCACTAGTATAATTTACTGTAATAACAAAAGTACCTACTTCATCAATTAGACAGGTCGTTTCAAAGAAACCATTTTCATTTACTTGAACATTATAAATTGGTGTGCTTCCAACAGTAATATTTACAAATGTTGGTCCAACCGTATCACCGAGTTCATCATATACAGTACCGTTTATGCTTACTTCCTGACCGACTATGATTGATTCATTGTTTTCTATGGTCATGTTGGTGTTTCTAGGATTTACTAGAACGCTAGAAGTATTTGTTGAACTAAAGTAACCTGTTGTATGATTTATATAAGTTACCGTGATAACATGAGGGCCTACTTCATCTATTGGACATGACAAGTAATATTGACCGCTAGCATTTACTGCTATATTTTCATAAGTTTTACTTCCTACTGTAATAGTTACATTAGTATTTTTTACAACTGCACCATTATCAACTTTTAATACTCCCTTAATTTCAACATTCTGTCCAACCAATATAGTTTCATTATTGACAATAGTCATATTGGTTTGTGCAGGACTTACTCTGAACTTAGTAGTGTTAGATGATGCCAGATAACTAGATGTTCCTCCCCATGATACTGTTACAGTAAATTCACCCATTTCTGTAGGAGTATACTGGTATGAAATTTTACCTCCAGTAATTTTAATACTTATAGGAGTTCCACCATTGATTGTAATGTTTAAACGTTTATTTTTCACTGTTGAACTAACACTAGCATTTTTTCCATTTACTGGAATATATACTTGACCAGTAATAGTTACCGTTTCACCTATAGTAATATCTGGTGCTGATAATGTAATGTTAGTATAAGCTTTTAAAGTAAAACTTTCCTCATCACTATCATCAAAATATTCCTTAATATCAAACATGCCTTCTTTTTTAATACCTATATTAAAGAAAACTTGGCCTGCAGTATGATTAAAAGTATCATAGTTTAGTTCAAAGTTCCCATCAGAATCTGAACGTGTTGTAGTTGTTGTTGTTTTATCATCAATTACTAAAGTTATTAGAACATCAGAAAACGGTTCGGTATAGTATAAATAATGCTCACCATCATCAGTCCAATAACCATCACCAGTTTTTATACCAATATTACCTTTAATAGTATTGGTTTCTCCAACAAACAATGTTTTATTATACTCAGTTATTAATACTTGAACGTCATCCCTTGGATCTATATCTTCAGAAATTATTATCATAGTTGCTCCTACATTTGTATGATAACTACGATCCAATGCATCATAATCTAAATATACAGTATCTCTACCATCAGATTCACTAGGATTATGATATTCAGTTAACTCAGCACGGGTAATTACTACATGTGCGGTACCATTTACTACATCAAATGTTTTATAATGAGAACCAAATTGTCCTGCTCCCATACCTATAGTTAATGTACCGTTTCTTACCGTGTCATTATAAACATTTTTGCTTAATTTGACTTCAATATCTCTTTCAAAATCTGCAGTTGGACTAATAACTGTTTGATCATTATGATCAAGGAAACTAACGTCAATATAGTTACTTAAGTAATTGTCATAGTATTCATTGTCATGTATTTCATCTACTAGTCTGTTTATTAATCCAGCATAGCCATTTGGTTCATCATTACAGTCATTGTCAATAAATATGTTGTTAACAATTTTACTTGTTTGTGTTGTATGTATTAGAAAACCATGACGACCACTAATAGTACTAACTGAATTACTGTCAAATGTGTTGTTATCCAGGGTTAAAGTTCCACTTGCTACTTTTATAATTCCAAGACTACTATCATCTGATGTTAAAGTATTTTGTTTAATTGTTGAATTAACAATTGTTGTTTCTCCACCAGTCTGATATAGCACTGAACCATCATAATTACTACAACCGGTTATTGTAATGTTTTTTATGGTTAAATCAAGGTTAGTTACTTTTAAAAATGCCTTTGAATCACCATTAATAGTTTTACCATTACCATCAATCGTCAATTTTTTAATTGCGTTAGCAACAGTTATCTGTCCATTACTGGTAAATGTATCCCCATCTAGAGTAACCGTTAATTCTTCATCAGTACTAGTTGTTAATATAGTCTTTAAACTTGTATAATCTGTTGCTGTTGCTGTTGCTTGTTTAGTGTTTTTTATAGTATTTTTAGTTATTTGCTTTGCTTCTTTATTTTTTGTAGTATTTGTTTTATTGCTGTTTTGTTTTGTTTGTGTATCTGCTTTAATATTATTCTTTGTATTGTTCACCTTTTTTTTCGTAACGTCTTTAGTTACAACCATTTTATTCTTTGAATTAACCTTTGCCATATTATTTGCAGGATTTTTAACAGTTTTTTCTATCTTCACTGATTTACCTACTGCTTGGTTATCTTGTGCCGATACGACACTTAATCCCAATAACAATATGACTACTAGGCCAATAAAGAATATTTTTTGTTTAGATATTCTAATCACCTGTTACAATTGTTTTAACTTAATTTTTCTTGAACAAATTATTTATTTTTACAAGCGATTCGTATTTTATGAAATTATTTTTGATTAACTAAATATTAGATATATCAAAAAAGATAATAAATGTATCGAATAATATAATTATCGTTTTAAATGAACACCCAAAAAGCAGAATATACCCATTTATTAAACGTATTATCATATAATCGTTCGTAAAATTAAAATTTAAAATTTATAAATTATTTATTTTTTAATACAATAATTTCAAATGATTTTTTAAATGACGATAATTTTAAATTTATATTTTTTGAAGAACTATTTTTTTCATAAATCAAATATCCCTTCTATAAGTTGAGAATTAAGAATTCAAAAAAAATCTATGAAGCTAATTTTTTTAAGCCATTATATTATTTATCAGATTGAATCAGACAGAAAATATACTTCTTATTATAAATATATTATTAACTAAACAAAAGAAAAATAGTGAAATTATCATTTATTAACGTGATTATATGGAATTAGTAGACACAATGTTAAAAAGAAGAAGTGTTAGATCTTACACTGATGAAGATATACCTGATGAAAAATTAGATAAGATAATTAAAGCAGGATTACTTGCTCCTACTAGTAGAAATAGAAAACCGTGCCTATTTAAAATAGTGAAAAATAAAAAAATTCTGGAAGAATTATCAAAATCAAAAGCTTCTGGTTCTGCAATGCTTGAGGATGCTAATGCTGCAATAGTTGTATTTGCAGATAGCCAAAAAGCAGATACTTGGATTGAAGATTCTTCAATTGCTCTTGCTTATATGGATTTGATGGCCAATAGTGAAGATGTTGGTAGCTGTTGGTGTCAATCTCACCTACGTTTTTCGGCTGATGATGAAAATTCTGAGGATGTTGTTAGAAATATTTTTTCGATGGATAGTAAATATAGAGTTGTTGGTATTTTATCATTGGGATTACCTGATAAAAAGCCCGAACCTCATACATTATCAGATATTGATGAAACAAAAATAGAATATTATGATTAAAGAAATTTTTTAGAAAATTGGTATGTGGAAAATAGAATTTTTTTAGGAAGTATCCCATTCAACTATATACCAATCATCTTCGATTTTTTCAAGGATTATTTTTGAGTATAATTCCCATATGCTTGTTACTCCAGATAATTCTGCAGTAATGTTTATTTGTGTTATTACTGTTGCCTTATCAACAACTATTTTTATTGAAGGTTTTGACATTGTAGAATGATAATAATTTAGTAAATCTTCTTTAATATCTGTTTCAAATTCAATTTTTGTTTCTTTTCTTCCAGATCCACGAACTAATATAAATTTATCTGCTAAAACTTCAGATAATAAGTGTACATTTTTTGACAAGATTGCTTTTTGTAATGTGATAATTTTTTCTACAATTATTTTTTCTTCATTTTTGTAATCATTTGTAAAGTTTAGTTTAATTTTATTTTCCATCATATATTCCCCTATTATTTTATGATAATTGTTTTAAAACTAGGAAAAATGTTAATGAGAAGATTAGTTTGGTTTTATAAAAAAAGATATAATATATTAGTAAACTTCTTCTTTAATACTTATAGAAACCTTCCCCCGCTTTTATTCCTGTTTTTCCAGTATCTTCTTTTCTTTCAACATGACAGCAATTTTTGGCTTTAAATTCATCAATTTGTGTATTCGATAATTCTATTTCATCTGTAAATCGTCTACAATATGCTGACGGATTTGTCTTCATTGCTTCCACCGTATTTAGATATATTTCCTTTAGTCTGTCTATTTTGGGTTGAGTTCTTTCTATCGAAGCTTTGCTTCTTAACCATAATGTTACATTAAATCCACAGAAAGCCCTTTGGAATGCAATTTGACTTCTCAATACTCCGCCACCATCTACTGTCACATTGTTTATACTCATATTCTTTCCCCCGGTAATTAGAAAAATATGAATAAAATTCATTTATTTCGTTTATATTTTATGCTATGTAAACATTACTATAAATAATTTATCATGAATAATCATTATGGAATTTTTTCTACATTTAAATGAAAAAATTAGTATTAAAATAGCAATTGAATTAATCAAAAAACAAAGAATGAATTTTAAAAAAAGATTATTGAAGAAAAGAAACTAATTACCGAAATAGAAATAGTACTATAAGAATTAATATAATTACAATAATTACTCCAATAATGAGTGTTGTGGATGATCCACCAGATTCTGCTTTTTCAGGAGCTGTTGCTTCTTTTTTAACAACATCAGAAGCTGGTTCAACTTCTTCTTTAATTGTTTCATCAACTTTAGTTTCCACTTCATCAGCTTTAGATTCTACTTCATCAACTTTGAACTCCACTTCATCAACTTTAGATTCTACTTCATCAACTTTTTTCTCTACTTCTGTTTCTCCACCTTGGATGAAACCTTCTTCTCGTAATGCTTGAGTAAATGATGGTTCAGGACTCATATAAATTACACCCCTTAATTTATAACTATTAATTATTATGTATATATATTTCACTATTAATATATTAAGTTTTAGAAATAATAATTAATTTAACTGGATATTAATTAAAATAAATTTAAATAATGAACAAATAAAAAAAGAATACGTTAAAAAAGATGTGAAAAAACTAAAATAATACTCCCTTCTTAAAAATTGACATTAAGCTATGATTTAGAGATTTAATCATTTTATCAACTTTATTTAAGAGGTTTAGCTCTTTTAGTATAATCCTGTGGATAACTTTTCTGACTTGATTCCTTTTTTATATGTTTTAATCTTGTGTCTAGTAACTTTTTTCCTGCTGGACTGACTGCATAAATAGGAACTGCTTCCCCATAATAATAAGGTTCTACAATATCAGCATATTCCATTATTTCTTTAGAAGCACAAGCCGTAACAATATCCGCATCTTCAAATAAAGCAATTGCTTCATCTTTAGTAGTTCCAGTTGTATGAGCTACCAAAATGTAGACATTTACATCTTCAGGAACTTCATACTCTCTTATTTCATGAACCATAGCACATGGCAATATTGTTACAGCAATATCTTTATATCCCTTTTCAATAGCCATTTTTAATCCTTTAAGTTGATTTAATTCTGCGGTTTCAGGATTTAAAACCATATCTTCCCCGATACCATCAATTATTTCAGTGATGGGTGTAGTGCTTACCAATCCGGAAACCCTTCCACCTACTCCCTGAACCAAATCTGCATCGACCATCAATATTGTTCCAGCACCTTCACATGCACCTACAACACAGTCTATAATACCTAATTCAATATTAGTTCTTAATATTTCTGAAATACCTACTGATAACATATCACCCATTTTTAATACTCTGTTTTTTGTACACATTCCAAAATCTGCAATTCGATATTCAATATTTTTTCTTATATCCTCTTTTGTAATCTTTTCAATATTATGATATTTTCCAAAGATAGGACAATATGATATTTCAGGTTCTGAAATACTTGTAATTTTTCCATCCTCAATTACTATTTGTGTTTTTCCTAATGCTTCAATGACATGTCTATCTTTAACCATTTACAAACCACCAGTATATATTGTTTATGTATATTATTTACTTCTTAAAATTTTTTTGTCTAAAATAATTAATGTATTATAAGGAAAAATATACGATAATTAAAATCTCATTATAATAATTATGTTATTCGTTTTTCAATATTTCATATCATTCCAAAAATATTATTTTCATTGATTAGTTATATATTAATATAGGAGTTAAGAGATGAACAATAAAAATTTAACTTTAAACATATTGGATTTTACAGAAGAATTAGTTTTTTTCAAATATTATTATAAAAACTTGTTAGCTTATTGTATTGAATATAAGTTTAATTATGATGGTCATATTGCTGTCGATATTATAAAATTTATTGAAGATCTTGATAAGTTACTGGCAAAACCTGATGAAAAATTAAATAATGAAGAAATAAAATTTCTAATTAAAATTGCTGAAGGTCGAGTTTTCCTTGAATTAAATAAATTATCATTTGATTATAATCGTCAAAATACTCATGAAATCCTTAAAGTTCCACGTTATAAAATGTATCATCGTTTGGAAACTCATGGTTATTAATGCAATACTTGAATAGGTATAAATTTTATTAATGACATAAATACTAGTTGATAATAATTTTAGAGGTTTTTTTTAATGAGCGATAATTTATCATTCACACAAGAATTACGAAAAAATGGAATAATCCGAGGAGATATTCAAACAAATAACGTGAAAAACAATGAAACTAAGGATAATTCCACAGATTCCGTTGACTTTTCTAAGCATCTTTCCGAAGGAAATATAATATACATCGGTAAAAAACCTTCAATGAGTTATGTTATTACAATTAGTTCAATAATGCATGAAGGAGTGGATGAACTAACTATTAAAGCAAGAGGAAGAACAATCAGCAAAGCTGTGGATGTAGCTGAAATCGTTACGAATAAATTTGTTCCAAATTCTAATGATGAAGATGTTAAGATTTCTACTGAAGAAATTACTCGTGAAGATGGAACAACAAGTAATGTTTCAACTATAGAAATAGTTATTTCTAAAGAATAATTATATATTTATCTTTTCCAAATCATCAGGTATTATTAAATTTCCTGAGAAATATTTTTTTCCTTCCTTTGAATATAATTTTTTTCTATTTTTTAAATTGTTATCTACCGTATGATATAAAATCAGATTTTTTATGTTCAATTCTTGTGCTGTTTCACATGCATCTTTAACTGTTGAATGATTTTTTTCATATGGCTTAAATATGCGTTCTTCACTTTTTAAACAGAATGCCTCATGAATTAACCAATCACTATTTTTAACGTATCTTTCATTTTCTTTATTGTAAGGTTCATCTCCACAACAAACTAGGGTTTTATCCATATGTTGTATCTTAAAACCATATTGAAGTGCTTTTTTAGATTGAATATCAAAAAAAATGAAATCTTTATCATTTATTGTAATGTGTTGTCCATCATTTACTTCGATAAGAAATATTCTTTTAGCAAGCAGATTATAATCCCTTTCTTCCAAGAATTTTTTAATGAAGTCTTCTATTAAATAGATTACTTCTTTATTAGAATAAATATTAATGTTTCCTGAGTATTCATTCCTATTGATGTGCTGGCAGATCATCCTTACAAGCCAGAATATTCCAGTTATATGATCCAAATGTTTATGTGTTACAATTATATTCTGTATTTTTTTCCAATCATATCCTGATTGTTTTATTTGTTTGAAAATTGTGCTTCCTCCACCTCCATCAACCAATATTAATTTCCCATCATCATCAATTATGAAGCAACTATTGTAACAATCTATTGCAGAGGCATTACCTGTTCCCAGCATGGTTATATTCATTTTTATTTCCTCTATTAATCTTTACTTAATAAATAATATAATAATTAAAAATTTAAATACTTTTAAATACAATGGTATAATATATGTGTACAAAAATTGTACACTTTTTTCTTGTGAATATATTTATTAATGGAGGTGATATGATGAATGATGAAAATCAAATCCAACAAAACATAACAACTAAAACCGATACAAAAAGTATTTATTATCATATAAATAATTTAAAGAAAAGTAAAATAGAAAATGATGAAGAATCAGAAAAACAAAAACAATCATTATACTCAACAAACAAGTACATTGCCATAATATTCTTATCAGTACTAATATATGTATTATGTGCATGGTCAGCCAAAGTAACAATACCTGAAATAATAGACTTGGAAGTTCCCGTACTAGTCCTAATCTCATTAATTCTAACAGCAATATCCAATCAAAAATATGCAAAAGGAATTTACATACTTTTTATAATCATTGCAATAATAATTTACCAAGTCAATACCACATACTCATTATTTATATCAATAGCACTCCTTTCTAACTGGATTTACTATTGTATAGAAAATATTTATTCAAACAAGGAGGACTATAACAACAATACTGGTTCATTAGAGATAACATTTAAGATAAAAGACTTTTTTAATAGAATGAAATTTCATATATTATTATCATTTATCATATTTATGTTCTTCACAATTATAACCTATTATTATCCAGGAATATTCCAATCATTAATCATGCCCGCAGTAGACGGACTTAAAGATGGTGTAAAAGATGGTACAATCAAATTGGAAACTATACCATTATTTATGAACAACTTATCCGTTGCATTGAATATGATACTTGGTGGATTTTATTTAAGCGTAACAAGCATGTACTTGTTAGTTTACAATGCCCTAATCGTCGGTTACACGGCAGCATCAATGAAACTTTCTTATTTCCTATCATTAACATTACCTCATGGCGTGTTAGAATTATCAGCAATTATACTGGCTGGTGCTGCAGGTACTCGAATAACACAAGGATTATTAAAAATATTAAGTGGAATACGACCAGATAAAGAAAATAAATCAGAATACTTTAGTAAAAACGTTGAAATAGCATTAAAAATGATTTTTGATTCAGCTTTACTTATTATATTAATTACGATAATGTTATTTATTGCGGCTTTCATTGAAGCAAATCTCACCCTTCCCATTGGACAAATGTTAATGGGAATTTAACCACCCAATCCCTTTTTTAGTTAAAACTATTTAAATTAAAATTCATATTAATAATTAGAAAAGTAGAGGATTTAATTATTATGGAACTAATTGATATTGGGTTAAACCTAATGCATAAATCATATGATAACTGTCGTGTAGAAGTTATGAATGAAGCAAACGATGTTGGAGTAAGCAGTGCTATAATTACTGGAAGTAGTATTAATTCAAGTAAGAATGCCGTAGAATATGCGAGTACCAAAACAAACTTATTTGCTACTTGTGGAGTTCATCCTCATGATGCAAAAACATGTGATGAAAATACCATCAGTACCTTAAGAAGTTTAGCTGAAAACGATTGTGTTGTAGCCATTGGTGAATGTGGTCTGGATTATAACCGAAATTATTCGCCACAAAACATTCAACGTAAATGGTTTGAGCAACAAATTAAACTAGCAGAAGAATTAGATATGCCTCTATTTTTACATGACAGAGAGTCTTATGATGATTTTGCTAAAATTATGAACAGACACAGAAAAATTGCTAAGCGATCTGTTGTTCACTGTTTTACGGGAAGCAAATATGAAGCAGAAGACTACCTTGATTTAGGATGTTATATTGGCATTACCGGTTGGATATGTGATGAACGTAGAAATCAAGAATTGCTTAAAGCAATAAAAGTTATTCCACCAGAAAGATTAATGATTGAAACAGACGGTCCATTTTTAATACCTCGTGATTTAACTCCAAAACCTAAAAAGAATAGAAATGATCCCAAATATCTTCCACACATTTTAAAAAGAATTTCCAAAGAGATGAATATGGAATATGAAGAATTAGGTGAAATTGTTACAGATAACACTAAAAAATTTTTCTACTTAAAATGAACAGTAGACCTCATAATGTAATTACTCAAAAAAAATGATAAGGTTATTAAGATGAAAGACTATATTGACTTTAAAATAAGTGAAAAACGAATTCTTAAAGTAAGAAAATTACAAGAAAAAGAAAATGTTAAAAAAGTAAGAAATCCGCTGGGAAAACAAAAATGCAATATCTGTAATTACAAAACCAACCTAGAATTCCTCAGTTATGGAAAAAAGAAACGACCAAACGAAAAATGTCCAAACTGTTATTCCTTTAAAAGGACACGTACTATCTGGTTTTATATAACGAAATATACTGACTTTTTAGAACGGGAAGACATTAAAATTTTACACACTGCTCCTGAATCATCATTATATAAAACATTGAAAAGCAGGTATGGTGATAATTATATCTCATCTGATATCGTTGAAAGTCAGTACGTTGATGAGATAATAGATGCACAAAACATCCCATATGATGACAATAGCTTTGACTTGATAATTACTTCCCACGTGCTAGAACATATACCGGATGATCAGAAAGCACTGGAAGAATTCTATAGAGTACTGAAAAATAATGGTCAGTTAGTCATGATGATACCTACTTTAGATGAATTAGAGAAAACATTCGAGGTTCCACAGATAAACACCGATAATCTAAGACAACGTTATTATAAACAATTTGATCACCAAAGATATTATGGTAGAGACATCTTTGATAAACTGGAAGAAGCAGGTTTTAAAGCTTTACGAGAAATGAAATATGAACTGCTTAAATATACTAAAGAAACAATGTATCATAATCTTGCAATAGAACCAATATTCATCGGTATAAAAAAAGAGTAAATTGTTTAAAATCCATATCTTGGAATTTCAAAAACTTTTTTAATCTCTTTCATATGTTCCGGGATATTGATATGTTGTGGACATTTTTCTACACAACTTCCACATTCAATACAATCCGATGCTATGCCCACCCCATCTAATTTTGCATAAGTTCTGTAATATTGACCTTGAGGTGAAAAGCCCGTAGGCTTAGTTAACAACTCCATATTATATAAACCTATCAATTTTGGAATATCAATGTTTTTGGGACAGTAATCAATACAATATTTACAATTTGTACAGGGAATGCTTGTTAACCCATTTAAAATATCCGTAACTTTGTTAATTATTTCCTTTTCATCATCATTAATAGGTGTGAATTCTTTCATGAAAGATATATTATCTTTAACTTGTTCTAACGTATTCATACCTGATAATACACAAGTTACACCATCTAAACTTGCAACAAATCTTATTGCCCAAGATGCAATGGATAAATTAGAATTATATTCCTTCATCAATTGTTGTGCCTCTTCAGGCAAATTTGCTAATGAACCTCCCTTGATGGGTTCCATTACAATAATATCTTTGTTGTGTTTTCGTGCAATTTCATAACATTTCCTGGATTGAACATTTGGATTTTCCCAGTCAAGATAATTTATCTGCAATTGTACAAATTGAATGTCAGGATATTGGTTTAATATATCATTCAGCATTTCAGGAGTGTCATGGAATGATATTCCCCAATGTTTAACTTTTCCTTCTCTATATTTATTCTTGACAAATGAAAATGAATCAACATCCACAAAACCTGGTTCGGAGTATTTGGAAACGTTGTGAATTAAATAATAATCAAAGTAGTCTACACCACAACGTTCTAATTGTTCGTTAAATATAGGTTCTAATTCTTCCTCTTTAGTAATTGAATATGCAGGAATTTTATCCGCGATTAGAAACGATTCTCGAGGATATCTGTCGACAAGTGCTTTTTTTAATGATTTTTCACTAGCGCCTAAATGATAATGATATCCCGTATCGAAATAGTTAAATCCAGCTTCCATATATAAGTCAAACATTTTGTTAACTTGTTCTTGATTTACGTTAGTAAAATCATTATTATCTATTTGAGGCAATCTCATCATTCCAAATCCTAATTTTTTCATTGTTTTAACTCCTTTCCCGATAAAATATTTTTCCTTAAATTGAATATGAATTTAAATATTGAAACATAATTATTATTATTTTTTAATAATTGTACTTGCAGTTTAATAATTAACTTTCTTATTAAAAATGTCACCATTAATTCGTTTTATTATTATTGTTGTTTTAAATATTCTAATTCCAATTTTAATACTTTTATTTGCTTGTTATAAAATTGTTCCTCATTATTTCTTGATTCAATTAGATTCTTAATTAAAATATCAATTTTTTTATCACAATCTGCTATTGATTTGTCTCGTTCTTTTTCTAATTTTTCAATTTTGGTTAGTATTTCTTCAATTTTTTGTTCCTTATCCGGCATGTTATTTAAATTCAATTCTTCATTCATTGCCTTATCAAGTAAATCTTGTAAGTTTAACCCTTTTGCTTTGATTAAATCCATTTTTTCTTTGTTTACTTTTACACAAGTACATTTATTAAAATTTGACATTTTTATTCACTGACTCAATTATGTATATACTTAATTTTATTATTTTTCATATATATGAAGTGTGTATTTAAAAGATTTTTTAAATTAATAAATAGAATTTACAAAAATTGTTCAAAAAATAGATAAAAAAATATAAATAGTATAATAATATAAAATTATTAATAGTCATTGTTTAAATGACTAATTTTTTTATAATTAAATTATAGGAGATATGAAAAAAAGTTAAAAATGTTTTCAAAAAAGCAAATTTTAATACTTTTTCTAGGATTTATAATCCTTCTATTAACAAGCAGTACAATCTACGCATCAGAAGGATTAAATACCACGGAAAAAACTAAAATTAAACAAGATACAACTCATGAAAAAATAATTACAAAGACCATAAAAAAACAAAAAAACAATAACAAAAAAACTGAAAGTGAAACAACAAGAGTAACTACAAATCAAGAACTTGAAAATGCTCTTGAATCTTCATTAAGCTCAAATGCAGAAACTTGTGTTATAGATTTTGAAAGAACAGATTATACATTAACAAATGAATTTAAATGGAATACACAGAATCCAAAAACATTAATACTTAATGGAAATCATTCAAGTATAAGCACAAACAATAGAAAACGATTATTTACTATAGGAGTTAATAACACGCTAATAATAAATAATCTAACCATAACAAATACAAAAAGTACCTATGGTAGTGCATTATATAATAGAGGAAAGTGTATTGTTGATAATTGCACATTTAAAAATAATAATGCAACACACATCGATTTAGGTGGTGGAGCCATATTAAATGGGGGATTATTAACAATAGACAACAGTCTTTTTGAAAATAATGAAGCAACAAGTGGTGGAGCAATTTACAACAGAATATATGTGGGAAACCCATGTAAAATTTCATTAAATAATTGTACTTTCCAAGAAAACATTGCAAAAAGTGGTTCTGCCATTACAAATACGCAAACAGATTCCATATACATCAATTCATCAACTTTCAATAACAATATCGGAGATTCAAGCATAACCAACTTTAAGGGATTATTTACAATAAATAATTCAATAATGAAAAATTATGACAACGAAAACTTATTGATGATTGAAAACAATGATGAAATGAGATTACTGAATCTGACGATTTGTAATAACAGACTTAAAACAGCAATAAGTAACACAAACATAGCAATTGTAGATAAAACAGAAATATATTCTAACAATATTCTGGATAATCTAATAATTAATAATCAAAATTCCCAAAATATACAAACGCAAATTAATATTACCAACAGTGAAATATCTTCGAATATTGCAAAAAACAATGTTGGATTAATAAATTTAGATTCAAACGGTATTATAACAATAAATAATAGCATATTTTATAATAACACCTCTGAAAACGATATGGGAATTATTTCAGATAATTATGGAAAAACCAAAATTTATCAGACGAGATTCCAGAATAATACCTCTCTTGATTTATTTGTTGGAACAACAGATACTTTCATTGAAGTTATTGATAATGAATATCTTGGAAATAATCTTAGATCTACCAGCATAGAACTTGATTCAGAAGATATATACAGTACGGATAATGAAGTCATAATTAATGGAATTCTTTTGACTAATGTGATATATAACACTACAGTTAATTCAGGATTAGTAACCGTATCCATAGATGATGAAATAATAGAAAATGTAAATGTAAATAACGGAAAGTTTACTTTTAAAAAGCTTTTCAGTACAGAAGGAGAAGTTGAATTATCCTTTTCATATAATGGTTTAAAGAACTTTACTGACACAAAAATTAGTAAAGATATTCAATTAAATTCACCATTATATACCGTGGAGATTCTAAACGTCCCCGAAACATTTAATTTTACAGATATTATTTCTTATGAAGTTAAAGTATCAAATATTGGATTAGTTCCTGTAAATAATATTAAATTATCTAATATCACACCAGATGGATTAAAATTTATTAAATCAAATGACAATGTATATCTTAAAGACAATCAATGGAATATTACACAAATACTTCCTGATGAAAATAAAATAATTAAAATTGAAACTTCACCTCTAGAATTAAAGGATTTAACTTTAATGTTTAACATACATGATTTAAGGGAACAGACTGACATTGTAAAAGTATTCACAGTCAAATTATTGAAATCCGACTACTCAATTTTAATTAATTGCAATAATTCAAATCCAGTATATGGTGATATTATAAAATACAATATTACAATAAAAAACATTGGAAACTCGGCTGGCAAAGATATTAAAATAAATCTTACAAACATCTTTTCTGATTTCACCTTTGAAATAGATTATTTGAATATCGGAGAAAATCATAGCTTTACAGCATCTTCACAAGCATTATGCACTAACGAATTGATAAATTATGTAAAGCTAAGAGATTTTCTTGACGTGTTTATTAACGAAGAGTTTTCAACCACTATAACTAATCCAATTATTGAATTAGAAGAACTTACTACACATCCTGGAGATAAGGTTAATATTTCAATTAATTTGAAGAATTTTAACAAGGATTCAATTAAGGATTTGATATTTAAAATAAATTTTAAAACTTATTACTCATATTCATTAACTTTTAAGGACAATATTATTACCCTACATGATTTTATTATTCCGGAAAGTCTTTCAAAAGAGGAGTATTTGATGATTGTTGAATATGATGATATAGGTTTTGATAATGTTTTAATATCTAAGTCAAAATTAATTCTTAACAAAAGAAATGTTTATAGTATATTAAATAGTATTCAAGGTATTCCTAATGAAACTGTTAACTTCGAGGCTCATATATATGATTACGATAATAATCCCTTGAGTAACGGTTATGTTGTGTTTAAAATTAATGATGTCTGTCAAGAAGAGTATGTTGAGGTTAATGATGGTATTGCATTATTGGAAAATGTTAATATTTCACAGATTGATTCAAACTATTCCTCCATCAAAGTAGTTTATTCTGGAGATAACATTTATTCTTCCAATAGCAATTATTCCTCATTAAAAATTGAAAAGATAGACACTGAGACTAACTTAAATGTTTCTTATGATACAAAAAACATTTATTTTAAATCCCAAGTTAACACTTTATCGGGTGTTGTTGTTAATGAGGGTAGTGTAGTATTTAAAATAAATAATAAAAGTGTTTCTAAGAAAATAAGTTTAAGGGACAATATCATTTCATTTGTATATGAGATTCCTTATAAAATAAATGTTAAATCGTTTAGTGTTCATTATTATGGTAATTACTTGTATAATCCAAGTAAATATAATATTGTATTGGACGAAATCAAATGTCTTAAAAAGGAAGTCTGAATTATTTTTTCATTGAAAAAAGCATTTTTTTATATGTATGTGAAAATTCACATACTTTCAATTTTTTTTGAAAAAATATAAATAAAATTTAATATATACTCATTAATAACAGTAAAATGAGATGAAAAAAATGATAATTGTAAACGCAAAATTAGTTCCTGCAGATGGTAAAAAAGATGAAATAATAGAAAAAGTAGAAAAACTACTTCAAGAATCCCGAACTCATGAAGGAAACATTAGTTACAACCTATATTCAAATGTAGAAGATGACACATTAATGTTTGTTGAAAAATGGGAATCAAAAGAAGCATTAGAAAAACATATGAAAACTGAAGTATTTTTAAAATTTGGTGAAGAAAGTGGAGAACTACTATCCCAAGATTTAGAAATACAAATATTTACTGCAGAATTAATTACTGCAGCATAAACTTAATCTCCTATAACTATTTTTTTAACTAATATCCTCCAAAACCACATTACGCTTAATCTCTTTAATTAATTGAGTTATTACTTTAACATCATCATTTGGATTATCTATATATACCTTTACAGTAACATCAACACCCGTTGTTTTAACATTCTTTACCTTAATAAGATGTGGCGGATCTTTTAATATTAAATCTGATTTAGCAAGTATTTCCTCAATTTCATCCAACTTTTCATCCAAATTATATTTATTTAATACCATCACGTCAAAGTATATTCCATAAAATCCTTGTCTAGTATAATTAATGAAAGGTTTAGTTGTAAAGTATTGATTAGGAATAACTATTAATCTCTTTTTATGAATTAATTCAACTGATCGAATTCCTATTTTTTTAACTTGACCATTATAACCGCCTATTTCTATCATATCACCTGTTTCAAAACGTTTTTCAAGAACTATAATGATTCCCGAAATGAGGTTTGATAAGGTATCCTTAGCAGCTAAAGTTAAAGCTAAGCTAATTATTCCAAGGCTCATTATCAATGATGAAACATCTATCCCAAAAACACTCAATATCTGAATAAGTATAACAATAAACAAAAAATATCTTAAAATTTTCTCAACTGTCAAAATTAAGGAGTCAGATACCGAATAACGTTTTTCCACCTGCCTAACCATTTGCAGAATAATTCTATAAACAGCATAGGATACTATTAAAATCAATAATAATTCAACAATAGTTTCTGTTGTAAAAGGTAAAGAATTTAATCTATTTAGCATAACATTATTTCCCATAATCTTATTTATATAATATTTATACCATTTGGATTATATATTATAATATATCATTTTTCTAACTATTTTTATGATATGACTACTTTGGAGAATAAATATGGTTTTAACAGAATTATTAGCACCTGCGGGTTCATATGACATATTAGTTGTTGCTATTAATGCAGGAGCAGATGCCGTGTATATTGGAGGACACAGATATGGTGCAAGAGCATTTGCTCATAATTTTACATCGGAAGAGATTGAAAAAGCAGTTACTTATGCCCATCTTAACGGTTCATCAGTTCATGTTACTGTAAACACATTATTTAATAGTGACGAAGTTTTAGAAGTTTTAAAATATGTTCAGTTTTTATATAGAACTGGTGTTGATGCGGTGATTGTTCAAGATATCGGTCTTGTTTACCTCATTAATAAATTCATTCCTGAAATGGAAGTTCATTCATCTACTCAGATGACTTTACGTGATTATAATAGTGTTTTATGGGCTCATGATGAAGGGATTAAACGTGTTATACTTCCTAGAGAAATGGAAATAGATGAAATTAAACGTTTGTCTCAAAGATTGAAGGAAGGCAATATTAAGATGGATTTAGAAGTATTTGGTCATGGTTCTTTATGTTACTGTATATCTGGTGATTGTTACATGTCTTCATTTATATCTGGTCGTAGTGCAAATCGAGGTGCATGTGCCCAACCTTGTCGTTCAATGTATAAACTAAGATATCATAATCATAGCATAAGTAATGGTTGTCTTATTTCTACACATGATCTTGCCACGTATAAGGGCGTTAAAGAAATTTCCGATGCTGGAGTCATATCATTAAAAATTGAAGGTCGATTGAAATCTGAAGATTATGTTGCTACTGTTGTTAATGCATATAGACAAATGATTGACAACATGGATAACAAAGACCATGCTGATTTGATTAAAAAGTTAGAAGAAGATTTGGATTTAATCTTTAATCGTTATTATACAAATGGTTATATTCTAAATGATAGTCCTGGAGAAGTAATGGGTCGTCAAAGTTCTTTCCATCAGGGATTATATCTTGGCAGAATCAGGTCAATTGAGGATACGGATGTGATTATTGACTTTGAAAGCAAAGATCATCCTGTTTTACGAAAAGGTGATGGTATCGGTTTTAAACACAATAATCATATTAGGGGAATATATCTTGACAAAATTGTTGAACAAACTGATGATTTTATTCACATTCAGACTACTCGTGATATTCGTGTTGGTTCCAAGGTTTATATCAGTTATTCCAAAGAATTGCATGATAGACAAAAACAGTACATGAAAGAAACTATTAAACCACATATCCCCCTATCAATGGATGTTTCTGCTAACAAAAAACGTAGCATGACAGTTAATGTTAGTTTTAAAATTAATGATGAAGTCATCAGTTTTGGTTACAAATCAGAAAGAAAATTTGATGATGCCATTAATAAACCATTGAATGAGGAAACCATTGTTAATCAGATGCAAAAAAGTGGTGAAACGCCATTTATTGTTGAAAATGTGAGAGTAACTAATTTACCTGACAATGTTTTCATGCCTATTGGTAAGATAAATAACATTAGACGTCGAGTACTAGATATTGCATCACAAAAACTATTGGAGTATTTTGTTCCTAACCCTTCAGAAGCAGGCAGTATTAGGAAGAACATTAAAAATTATGTCAAAGAATGTAAACTTAATGAAAGTAAAGTTAAAAAATCTGATTATGTTGGAGTAAATGTATATGTAGATAACATAGATTTACTAACAATTGCCAACAGAAATCCATTAAACAAAATATACTTTGACCCTTCATATCAATTCAAAAACAAGGAAGACTACTTCAACAATATAGAAGAACAACTAAGAACAGCTTCACAAATAGCAATCGATAAAGAATTAGTGTGGGTTATTTCAGCATTTACTAGTGATGAAGATTTGGATAACATTAAAATAATTATTAAATCCCTCAAAAAGGATGGAATTATCATTTCAATAATGGGAGACTCTCCATCATTATCCCGATCATTTACTGACATTAATGTATATGGAGCACATAATCTAAACATTTGGAACAATTATAGTGTTGCAATGCTTGATAAAAATAATTTCAAAGGTGCAACAATTTCAAGCGAATTATCCAAGGATGAAATTGCAGAACTTGTAAAGAAATCTAAAAAATATGATACCAAACTAGAACTTATAGTTCACGGCAACCAGGAAATCATGGTTTCAAAAGATAATTTTTCAAACCTTAATGAAGGATTTGACTTAGACATTGGAACAGATGAATATGTTGTTCTAGAAGATAAGGAAAACAAGGCAAAATACAAAATTCATTTTGATTATAACAACCAAAGCCATTTCTTTAACAATGATATGCTATGTCTTATTGATGAAATTGATGAGATAAAACAAATGGGTATTGAAGAGATTACAATTGATGGAAGATTCACTAAAGAAACATACTTATCTAAGATTATTTCATTGTATATCCAGAGATTACGTGAACACAATCCTGAACGCAAATATTCCGAAAGTATTAATGAAATCTCCTATTCAAAATTAAACAAAGGCAATTATCTTAATGAAAGAGTTCTTGAAGATTTACAGAGTCAAAGAAAAAGAAAGAAAAAAAGGTCTTAAAATATTTCGTAATCTATCAAATTTTTTTAAACATTACCAAAACTGTCTTTTCCGTATTTTCTATTTTGTCATTTTTTCGACAGAACTCATAACCGTTTTTGAAAAAGAACAGCACTGATTCTACAAATGAATTTGCAATAATGTATTTGTAGTTGTTTTTATGGTTTCTGGCTAAATAAGTTATATCATTTAGCAAATCTCTTCCCAAGCCTTTTAAACGATATTCCTTTTCTATAAATATGCTTCCTATTTTAACTATTTTTTCATCACACAAATTGAATGAAAAAAATCCCACTAACTTATTTTGATAAAATATCAGATATATCCTGTCTTCTTGATTAATAATTTCAGCATATATGTTTTTATTAAACCATACGTTTGTTTTGTTTTTTTGATACTGTGTCAAATTGTTATTTTTCTCGTATTTTAAATAGTAATAATCAACTGAGTATTTCATAATATTTTTACTAATAATTTTAAGAAAATTATTTATAACCTCATCTTTTTTTAAATAAATAATTATATAATATAAAAAATATAAATATTTTTCCATAATAATAAACATTGATTAATATATTTTTATCCTAGAAACTATAATAGCAGTTAAACACAAAGATATATCCATAAAAATAAAGTGTGATTACATGGGAAATGAAGAAGACATCATAGCAAAACAAGTTGAAAATTTCCAAGACTACGATTTCCTCGATTTTGGATGTAGCCAGGGAGCTAGCCTAAGATTCGGAGTTAACACATTAAGAGGAACCAGAGGCATAGGATTTGACATAGATCCACAAAAAATAGAAGAAGCCAACGAATTACTAAAAAATGAAGAAGAATTCCAGGGAGAACATATAGTAATCTGTCAAGACGTATTAAAAATAAAATACACGCCACTGACAGCACACAAATTCCGATTTACGACATGCATACACTTTCTAGAACACCTACCAGGAATAAGAGAAGCAAAACAAGTGATGTTCAACGCAATCAAACTAAGTAGCAAATTTGTATACATAACCGAACCTAACTTTGATTCAGATGTTAATCTTTTTAAACAGGGATTCAAGACATATTATTCTGACTGGACAAGCCACACAAACCACATGACAAGCAATATCTTTTTCAACATACTATTTGATTTTTATAAAATCGGATACATAGAAGACTTCATAATATTTTACATAACACCAATTAAAGACTCAAGTGATCCCATAATACATCCGTTAAACAGTCCAAAAAATGAACAGCTCTTCGATAAAGATGCACATCCAGCAAAGGATGATAAAGTAGAATTCAAAAATATCTACAAGGATATTGGTATAATTATAACCATTAAAGGATACAAAAAAATCAAAAATGTTTATCAAATGATTCCAGGTGAAAAAAGTATCATCTACAGTTCAAGAAAAGGAATATACGAAGATACATCTGAAAATTTCATAGAAGAGGAAGAAAAGAAACCAGGACTACTAGAAAAACTAAATAATTACCTTAACTCAGAATTATAATAAGGAAAACTATCTAATTAGTCAAAAACATAACCCGTAAAATGAAATATAGAAAAGTTTTTATTTGATATTTTAGATAAATATCAGTAAATGAATAAAAAAAAATATTCTTTAATAATTTTTTAAAATCATTTTTTTAGTAAATATATCATATAAAGGAGATACGATTTTTTATGACATGTACCATATTAGTTGGTGGACAATGGGGAGACGAAGGTAAAGGTAAATGTATAACCTACTTCTGTACCAAAGATAAACCCGAAATAATTGCTAGAGCAGGTGTAGGACCAAATGCAGGCCACTCTGTAGAATGTGATGGGGAAAAATACGGATTAAGATTAACCCCTTCAGGTTTCTTCAATACAGATGCAAGATTATTAATAGGTGCTGGAGTATTAGTTAATCCAGATGTTTTCAAACATGAATTAGAATACTTGAATAAATATGAAGTAGAAGGAAGAACATTCATGGATGCAAACTGTGCAATAATAACAGACAAACACACACAAGCAGACAAAGATTCATCATATTTATCTAAAAAGATTGGAACAACAGGAAGTGGTTGCGGACCTGCAAACGCTGATCGTATCAACAGAACAATTGATTATGCGAAAGATGTTCCAGAACTTGAAAATTACATTACGGATGTCCCAACAGAAGTTAACAAAGCAATTGATGAAGGTAAAGATGTCTTCATAGAAGGATCACAAGGATTTGGTTTATCATTATACTATGGTACTTATCCATTCGTTACCAGCAAAGATACATGTGCTAGTACAGCAGCAGCAGATGTAGGTGTAGGACCTACAAAAATAGATGAAGTTGTAGTAATTTTCAAAGCATACACAACAAGAGTAGGAGAAGGACCATTCCCAACCGAAATATCACCTGAAGAAGCAGAAAAAATGGGAATAGAAGAATATGGTGTTGTAACAGGACGTAAAAGAAGAGTCGGATTGTTTGATAAAGAATTCGCAAAACGTTCATGTATGATTAATGGAGCTACCCAAGTGGCATTAACCTGTATTGACAGATTATATCCAGAATGTGAAAAAGTTAATAAATATGAAGACTTATCCCAAGAAGCTAAAGATTACATTGAGGATATTGAAAAAAGCATAGGAGTTCCTATCACAATCATATCCACCGGACCAGACCTCCATGATACAATCGACTTAAGAGACGAAAAACTAAACTAATCTCCTTTAAATTTTTTTATTTTAAAATAAAAAGTCTCTAATTTTATATATTTATTCACATTTTCACAGATTCTAATATAATACGCTATTTTCAATAAAAGAGTCTAGTTTTAAAAGAAATCTGGAAATAAATACTGTTTAAATTTTTTTGTATAATAGAATAGTATTTTGTCAAATAATAAGAACAATAATATTGTAAAAAAAATAGTTGATGAGACACTATTGAGCATCTCTGTACATATGTGCAAATTTAGGGTCATATAATTTGGATTGTTCTCCACTTTGTTGATCTAGAACATCTCCAACAACAATCATAGCTGTTTTTGTAAATCCAGCTTCATGAACTTTATCTGCAATATTTGTTAAATTACCCCTTACAATTTCCTGATCAGGCCATGTTGCTTTTTTAACTACAGCAACTGGAGTATTCTCATCATATTCTTTTAATAATTCTGTAACAACATCATCAATCATATGAATACCTAAGAAGATACACATAGTAGCGTTATGTGATGCCAATTTACATAAAGCTTCTTTTGATGGTTTGGGTGTCCTACCTTCAGGTCTTGTAATAATAATTGTTTGAGAAACTTCAGGCAAAGTTAACTGTGATTCCAATGCTGCAGCAGTTCCAAATAAACTACTTACTCCAGGAATAATAGTGTATCCAATATCCAATTCTTTTAATTGATTAATCTGTTCTGCAATAGCACCATAAATTGCAGGATCTCCAGTATGTACTCTTGCAATAACTTTATTTTCATCATGTGCTTCTTTAATAACTTTGATAATTTCTTCCAAATTCATTTCAGCACTATCATATATCTTTGCATCATCTTTTGCAATTTCAAGTACTGCCGGGTTAACTAAAGAACCAGCATATATGATTACATCAGAGTTTTTAATTGCTTCCGCACCTTTTACAGTAATAAGTTCAGGATCTCCCGGACCTGCACCAATAAATATTACTTTACCTTCATATTCTTTAAAATCCATAATAATACTCCATTAGTTTATAATATATAAATAGTTATACTTTTTCTAAGTAATAAAGTTTGTTTAATTCAAAACTTATTCCAGTTAAATTATTTTTTAAAACGATTTAAATACTCTGTGAATAAACCAGACATTATTAAAACAAAACCCATTAACATAACAAAAACACTCACAGACATCAAATATATATTAGTTGAATAAAGTGTTGATTTGAGTGTGAAGTAAATTAATATACCAAAAAACATTATTATAGCACCACTAATACCATAATAATACAATGGTCTGTTAAAACGCATTAATTCTAGAACTCTTAAAAGAACTGTTAAACCTTGAACAACAGGATTAGCAGTTGTAGTGTTAACATCATAACGAACGGTAATTTCTACTTCAACAATTCGCAAATTATTTTCAGCTGCTTCTATCAGCATGTCACTTTCTATTCCAAATCCTTCTGAATCAAAGTTAAAACTTTGAATGGACTCTGATGAAAATGCCCTAAAACCACTTTGAGAATCTGTTAATTTTATTCCTGATGCAATATTAGTAGCTGTATCAAGAACTGATTGTCCAACACGACGGTATTTTGGAGTGCTGGTATCTTGATTATTTAAGTAACGGCTTCCATTTACAATATCTGCTTCACCATCCAAGATAGGTTTTATTAATATTGGTATTTCTGAAGGATTATGTTGACCGTCAGCGTCAATTGTTACTACAATGTCAAAATTTTTAGCATATTCAAAACCAGTTTTTAATGCTACACCTTTTCCCTTATTAACATTATGATATAAAACAGTAGCTCCAGCCATCTGAGATACTTCCCTAGTTCTGTCGGAACTACCATCATCTATTACAATTACCTCATCTGCATATTCTGAAGACAACAATATCATACTTGCAATAGCTACTTCTTCATTATATGCAGGTAATAAAACTGCAACTTTGGTCATTTTATTTGTACAACTCCAAAAAATCATGAAAAAATGTTAATTTATTGTAACATTAATATATACAATAATTCTATATTTCTAGATTATTATAATTTTTTAATAATTAAACATGATTATAGTTTTTCAGACAATGAATATAATTTAAAAATGATAAATAATAAAGAATTAATTATATTTGCTATTGACAACATTTTTTTAGGAGAATTATCGATGAACATATGCATAGTTACAGAATACTTTCCACATAGCTCAAAGTTAGAAATCAAGGGAGGAGTAGAAGTTGCTTCATACAATGAAGCTCAAGAATTGTCAAAAGAACATAACGTTACAGTTATCTGTTCACGATATGAAAAAAATGATAATGAATTTGATATAGATCAGATTCATGTTATTTGTTGCGGTCCTGAACGGGGATATACTCAGAAAGGTTCATTATTCAAACGATTGATGTTTATGAAGGATTCATACAATATTGGAAAAAAACTAGAAAATATTGATGTTGTTATTGGATATAATTTTATCACATATCCTGTTGCGTTAAAGATTGCAAATAAAATTAATTCAAAGATTGTTGCAAGATATCATGACGTGTGGATAGACAGATGGATAAAAACTATAGGCATAGCAGGGTTATTTGGTGAAATACTTGAAAGATACTTCCTCAAACAGGATATTGATTTAATATTGCCAGTATCGGATTACACTAAAAATAATCTGAAAAAATTCTTCCCTGAAGAAAAAATGATTACAGTACACAATATAGTTGATTTTAAGCAGATAGAATCGCCAAAATTTAGTTATCCTACAATATCCTGTGTTGCCAGACTAGTTGATTATAAACGGGTTGAAGACCTCATTAATGCCGTGTCACTTGTTAAAAAATCCATACCAGAAATTAGATGTAAAATTATTGGTACTGGACCACTTGAAGAGGACCTTAAAACATTGACAAACAATTTAGGTTTAAAAGATAATATTGAATTTTATGGTTTTGTTGAAGAACATGATGATGTTCTTAAGGTAATTAATTCCTCAGATATTTTTTGTCTTCCAAGTATTGTAGAAGGCTTTGGAATTGTTGTTATTGAAGCTTTATCCCTTAAAACTCCATTTGTAGCTGCTGAAATTCCTCCGGTCGTTGAAGCTAGTGGTAGAAAAGGTGGTTTATTTTATCCTCCAAAAGATTATGTGAAATTAAGTGAATGTTTGTTAAAATTATTTGAAGACAATCAATTGTATGAAAAGTTAAAAATAGAGGGATATAATCAATCAAAAAATTATACAAAAGATAGTATAGGTAAAAAGTTGAGAAAAATAATTAATGAAATATAAAAACAGAAAAAATAGTAATTATTCTAATCTGTAATACCATTTCATCCATTCAACTGTTTTTTTAATTCCTTCTTTCGGTTTTACTTTAGGATCATGTTTTAAATCTTTTATAGATTTTGAAAAATCCATTGTTTTTATTTTTGTTGTGAAAGGTTCTGCTTCTTCATAAGTTACTTTACTATCATCGCGTCCTGTAGCTTCAAGAATTAAATCAGAATATTCTTTTATATCCATTTCCCATTCTTGATTTCCGCCAATATTATATGCTTCTCCAGGTATGAAATTATCAACAATGTTTGCAAAGGTTCTTGCCGTATCTCCAACATAATCAATGATTCTCTTATGTCCCTTGTAAACTGTGTATGGTTTGTCATGTAATGCCAAGTAGGTGAATTTTGGTATGAATCCTCTGTAAGGTGTGTAATGTTCCCCTGGACCATAACAATTTACTGGCCTGACTCTTACTATTTCTGATCCAAACATTTTTGCTGAATTCATACACATTAGTTCTCCACTCCATTTACTAATTGCATAATCATTCATTTGGTAAGTATCCTTAATTGGATTGTTTATCATTACATCTTCAGACATTTTGCCAGTGTAATCACCATATACTTCTGCTGACGAGAAAAAAATCATTCTGAATTTGTTTTTTTCTTGTAATCTTAGAATGTTTTTAGTTCCTATTACATTTGTTTGCCAAAGATTTTCATAATATGCTTCTCCATTCCATCGTCCATATTCAGCAGCTAAGTGGTAAACATAATCAAAAGGCCCGTTTTCCTCGAAAGTACGTTCCAATTGTCGGTAATATCTAACATCGGTTCTAACATAATCTTCACGGTCATTGTTTAGTAAGTCTGCTGCGATGACTTCATGACCTCTACTTCTTAATTCATTTACAAGATTTGTACCAATAAATCCTGCTCCTCCAGTAACTAATATTTTTTTTGTTTCCATAACAAATCCCTAATTTTATAATATATAAAGTTATATATCTAATCATATTAATATTTTAACAAGAATTTAAAAGGAGAATACTATGTTTACTATTGGTGCTCATTTATCAATTAATAAAGGTTTTGAAAATATAGCTTTAGAAGCTATTAGTATTGACGCAAATACTTTCCAATTTTTTCCTAGAAGTCCTAGAGGAGGTAAGGCCAAACCTTTAGATTCTGAAGACATTGAAAAATTAGAAGATTTAATGAATAATAGTGACATTAATGTCATTTTAGCTCATGCCCCTTATATAATCAATTTAGCTTCCAAATCTGAAAAAACTAGAAATAATGCTTATGAGATATTTGAGGATGATTTGAAACGATTAGATCAACTTCCTAATAATTTATACAATTTTCATCCTGGTAGTCATGTTGGTCAAGGGGTAGAAAAAGGTATTGAATTAATATGTGATTCTTTAAACAGCCTTATTCATGAAGATATGAAAACAACCCTATTACTTGAGACTATGGCTGGTAAAGGTACTGAGATTGGCAGTAGTTTTGAGGAATTGAAATCAATTATTGATAATGTTGAACTTGATGAGAAAGTTGGCGTTTGTTTAGATACTTGCCATGTATATGATGGTGGATATGATATTAAAAATAATCTCGATGGTGTAATTGATGATTTTGATTCAATTATTGGACTGGATAGATTAAAAGCAATTCATTTAAATGACAGTAAGTTCGGTTTAAACAGTCATAAAGATAGGCATGAGAAAATTGGTCAGGGTGAATTGGGTTTAGAAGCTATTGTTGAAATAATAAATAATAAGAACTTTAAAAATCTTCCTTTCTTCCTGGAAACTCCTAATGATGTTTCAGGTTATAAAGAAGAAATTAAATTATTGCGAAGTAAATATATAGAATAAGTTAAATTGTTTTAATCTTTAGTTTTACTTTTTTTAGAAATAGATATTTTTTGAAATTTTTCTTAATGTTATTAAAAACAAAAGAAAAAATTAATGAATTTTATTTACATTTTGTTTAATTACTAACTGGTTTGTATATTGGTTTGAATTCATAGAAATGTAAATAGAATAACATTAATAACATTAAAAAACATCCACATACAGTAAAAATTCCTTTACCGATAACTGTTAATATTTTGTTCATTTTTCTTCACTCCTATGAAATTAAATTAATTTTTATTTATTATTCAAATCAATTTTAAAATATATAATTCAAATAAACTTGATTAATCATTCAAGTAAAGAATTATACCTATACCCCCATAGGTATTTTTCTTCTTACACTATTATATATTGAAAAAGAACTATATAAAGGTTTTGTAAAAAATAAAGCATATTGAATAAAAAAATCAAAACTACTTGAATAAAAAATTTCTTGAAAATGATAAAATTATAAAAGATAACATCAAAAAATCTCACAAAAAACAGCTAATTCAATTAAAAAAGAAAAAAACATCCACAAAAAAAGAAGTAAAAAAATAAACTTTAAAAAAAAAGAATTAAGATTAAATTCTAGAATAATAATCAATAATTTTAGACAAGTCCTCAATAGCTTCAGAACTATCTCCCTTATCAATAGCATCTTTAACACAATGATTCATGTGTCCTTCTAAAATAATACTTCCCACCCTAGTTAAAGCAGATTTTGCAGCATTTACCTGCATTAAAACATCTTCACACGGAACATCTTGTTCAATCATACGATCAATAGCGGCAACCTGTCCCTCAATTTTTCTTAGTCTTCTATGTAAATTATCAGAATCCATACATTGCTTCATATACAACACCTATTTTTCAATAACTTTATTTCCAGCTTCACTGCCTACAATAACTTTATCAGTAATTCCTGCAAAAATACCATTTTCTAAAACACCAGGAATAGTATTTAATTCTATTTCCAATTCATAAGGATTATTTATCTCATCAAATTTAGTATCTAAGACAAAATTTCCATTATCTGTAATAACAGGACCATCCTTTTGAATACCCATTCTTAATTCCGGTTTTCCACCCATACCAATAACTGCATCCTTTACTAACCTTAATGATTCAGGAATAATTTCCAAAGGTACAGGAAATTCTCCCAATGCATCAACCATCTTACTGTCATCAACAATAACAACAAATTCATCAGCAGAACTATCAACCAATTTTTCAATAGTGTGGGCAGCTCCACCACCCTTAATTAAATCAAGTGAAGGACTTACTTCATCTGCACCATCAACAGCAATATTAATATCATGTTCATCAAGAGTCGTAATTTTAATTCCAGCTTCTCTAGCCAATATTAATGATTGAAATGAAGTAGGTATTCCAAGAATATCCAGTTCTTCTTCTTTGACACGTTGTCCCAAATACTTGATAAAATGATGTGTTGTTGAACCAGTACCCAATCCAACAACCTGTCCATCTTTAATTAAAGTTGATGCTTCTTTTCCAACATTTTCTTTTAATATACTACTATCCACCATTAATTACACCTACCGACTTAATATTACTTCAGTTAAATTTTTTCCATCTTCACAAACCAATTCAGGACCAATTTCCTCTATTTGACATTTATCATCATTATATAAACCTTCAGGATGACATATATCATAATTTTCACAATCACAATCACAATCCTGAGACCTAAAAATTATAGTAGAACCTTTATAAGCTTTTTTTGTTTCCACAACAGTTCTAATCGTTGCAGGTTCAACCTCTATGGTTTGAACTCGTCCATCCTTGTGTAAAGGACATTTATGTGTAACTTTCTTAACATTTGTAATCAAGTATTTTCGTCCTTTTTCAAGATTTAAACATGTTCTTTTAAATCTACAATTTTCACATTTAACTGAACCACCATTAAAAGTAAAAACCAAACCTGTTTTAGCTAAACTTGTACCTATCAAAGTAATCATATTAATTTTTTCCTCCCCATTACTCAATAACCTGAGTTTTTAATGCTATATTTAATGCAGCTTCTTTAGTTAGCCCACGATCACCTAAAATCGTGTATCTATCTTTTCTAATATTATGTGCTTGTGTTAAAGCTTCTATAATATATTCTTCATCAATTTTTAACTCTTTAGCTGTTGTAGGTGCATTAATCTGTTTTAATACAGATTGTATTTTCTTCCAATTTCCACCTTGCAAATACATCATCATAATTGTTCCAACACCACACTGTTCTCCGTGTAATGCAGGTTTAGGTGCTATTTGATCCAGTGCATGACTAAATTTATGTTCCGAACCACTAGCAGGCCTGCTACTCTTTGCAATACTAATTGCCATACCGCTACTAATCAATCCTTTAACAACTATACCTGCACTTTCAGCATGCCTAGGTTGAATATTAGCTGCTTGTTCAATCAATAGATTAGCCGTCATTAATGATAACGCAGCAGCCGAATCACTGAATGGTTCATTAATTAATTTATATGCCAATTTCCAATCTTCTACTGCTGTTAAGTTAGAAATAATATCTGCAAAACCTGAAGCTGTGAAACGATAAGGTGCATCTGAAAGTATTTTAGTATCTGCCACTAGTGCAAATGGTGCATCTGCTTCTAGTGATACACTTCCATTACTATTTTTTATGGATGCTCTTGGTGATATCATACCGTCATGAGCTGCTGTTGTAGGAATACTAATTAATGGAATTTTATTTATAGTGGAAGCCATTTTTCCAACATCTATGACTTTTCCACCACCAACTGCAAGAATGGCTACTGAATTCTTTGATTCTTTTACAACTGTATCGACTGATTGCATGGTAGCAGTTTCTACAATTACTTCAGTAATATCATAATGTTCATCTTCCAATATTTCTATTACCTGATTTCCTGCAATCTTCTTAGTTGTATTTCCAGTTACCAATGTAACATTTTTTTGTGACAATAATGTGTTACATACTTCGCCTATTTCTGTAATTATTCCAGGTCCTGTGTGTATTTCACGTGGCAATTGTACATTTCTAAAATCCATATTAATATCCTACCATACTGATTAATTAAAAATTTAGAAAAATTATATTAATATGTATATATATTCTACCTTATTAATTTTTTACCAGAAAAACAGATATTATAGGAATAATTTAATCAGTAATAATTAAAAAATATTTATTAATAAATAAAAAAAGTTATACCATTATATAATATATAAAATTTTACATATAAACCTAACTATTCTTAAATTTAGGTATTACTAAAAATTGAAAAGTATAGCAAAAAAAATTATTTTTATTTTAATAAAATTCAATAAAAAAGAATTTTTAAACAAAAAAAATAAATTCTATATTACTTTCATCAAGTAAAATGAATTTTTTCAGATAATAATTTAAATATATCTTATTATAAAAGTTTGATGTAGAGGAGGAACAAATTTGAAAATGTTACGTATGTACATATAAAATGACATGCAGAATCTTATCAATGGGTTCTGATTACAGTACGTTGTACACATTAGTCGATTATAAAGATTAATTATTTAACGCAAACATTATTAAGGTTTGTGCCTCCACTGTTTTAATTTGGAGGCTTATAAAAATGGCAAGCACAATTCAAAAATTTTTAGCAGAATTAATAGGATCATTTATTTTAGTATTCTTCGGTACAGCTTCCGTAGTTGTAACATTACTAGTAAATGGTAATATTGATATCGCAGCAATCACAATGGCTGATTGGGTTGCAATCGGATTAGCATTCGGTTTAGCATTAACAGTAGCAATTTATGCACTAGCTCCTATATCTGGTGCACACTTTAACCCAGCTGTAACTATAGGTTTATGGGCTGGTAAAAAATTCCCAACCTCTGACTTAATTCCTTATATAGTCGCACAATTCATAGGTTCAATTATTGCATCCGCAGCATTAGTCTTAATTGCAGGTGTAAAAATTGCATCAACAACAGGTGCATTAGGATCTGTTGGTGACGTAGCTGGAATTGGTATGGTCGGAATATTCATTGTAGAATTCTTAGGTACCGCATTATTAATGTACTGTATTATGGCAGCAGCTGTAGACGGTCAAGCAAAAGATGCAGCATTAAGTATCGGTTTAGTATTAGCTGGTATCATCGTAGCTATCGGTGGTTTCAGTGGTTGTGGTATTAACCCTTCAAGGGTATTCGCACCTATGCTTGTAAACACATTAGTAGGTACTGCAGCACCTTGGGACTTATTCCCAGTATACTTAATTGCACCTATCATAGGAGCAATATTTGCAGTGTATTTATTCGACTTCTTAAAAGTAGACGAAGCTGCATAGTTATGGTAATAATTTAATTATTACTTCATAACCTCCTTATTTTAAAAACTAATTTTAAAAAGAATTATTAATCTTAAACATCATAAAATGTTACTAGAGAAAAAAATATTGTTTTTTGGTAATACTTATGATAAATGAAAAAAATGTAAAAAAATATGCAAGTACCGTATTATTAAGTACTGTTGATGACCTCTTTGATAATAAAAAAGATTTAATAGACAATTTTTATAAAGACTTTGTTGCTACTCATAAAAGGAACAAAAATCTTAAGAATAACTATAAAGATAATGAAGTAGTTGATGAATTAATTCTAGAGGAGTTAGAAAAAAGTTTTACTCAAAATGATATTGGAAGAGTTCTTCAAAAAAATATGGTTCAAGAAAATGATCGAGCTATTGAAGATTTAGCACATGTTTTAGACGAAAAATTAAGGCCTATAGCATATGATCTTAGAACAATATTTAATGATAACAACAAATATGATGAATTCAGAAAACTAGTCACCGAAAACTTAGTTGTTTCAAATTTAAATTTAAATTCTTCAGCCATACGCGCATTAAAAACAATGGGCATTAATGGTATTCAAGCTGCACGAATAATCCAATTGATTACTCAAATTGATTCCTAAAAAAATAGATTTGATGAATCAGTCATCTTCAGATTCATCTATATGTTCTGTCATTTCTACAACAAATTTTTGGAATATGGAGTTGTTTCTATCTCTAGAACAAGCTAAATCATTCTTAAAAACTTTTTTTATTCTGTCGGGTCGTCTGGAAAAAACAACTATTTCATCAGCTAAAAATACTGCTTCTTCAAAATCATGTGTAACAAATATATAAAGTTATGGTGGCTTTGAAGTAATAATTTAAAGAAGTATTAATTTAACAAAGATATAACAAAGTTTTTGCTAGAATAAACTAATTAAAAAAAGAGTGATTAGATGAAATTATTCATCTTCTGTTTCATCAATAGCTTGAGTAATTTCAGATACAAAATCTTTAAATTCTTGATCTTCCCTATTTCTTGGATGTTCTAACTTATTTTCATAAATTTTCTTGATTCTTCCAGGTCTTCTAGAAAATACGACTATTTCATCAGCTAAAAATACTGTTTCATCAATATCATGTGTAACAAAAAGGATTGTCTTATTCTTTTGTCGACAAATTTCATAAATCATTTTTTGTAGTTTATGTTTTGTCTGCACATCCAATGCACTAAATGATTCATCCATCAATAAACTATTAGAATCATTTATTATTGATCGAATAATAGCAACTCTTTGTTTCATACCTCCTGATAATTCATGAGGATATCTTTTTGCAAATTTTTTTAGTCCAACTGCCTCAAGATATTTCATTGCACGTTCCTTATTTTCTTTTTCAGGCTTTCCACTGATGTCTAATCCAAACATTACATTATCTAGAACATTTAACCAAGGAAAGAGAGAATAGTTTTGAAATATAAAACCTCTTTTGCTGGAAGGTTCTGTAACTATTTCTCCATCATCTTTAATTGTACCTTCTGTAGGATTTTCAAATCCTTCTATTAGTCGCAACAAAGTTGTTTTTCCACAACCTGATGGACCTACAAAACATACAAATTTTCCTGTTTCAATAGTAAGGTTAATATCCTTTAATGCATATACTTCTTCTTCTTTATTATCTTTTGATACAAAAGTTTTTGATACATTTTCTATTTCGAATGTCATATTATCACCTTACCAGAATATTCTTTCTTGTACCTTTGTAAAAATATAATCAAATATTATACCAATTACACCAATTACTAACATTCCCACTACTGTTGAACCAGTATCAAATAAACTTGTGGATGTTAAAATCATATATCCTATACCAGAACTAGATCCAATCATTTCACCCGAAATTGTACACATTAAAGCAATACCCATTGCTACTTTAAGTCCTGATACAATATATGGTACACTGGATGGTACGATTACTTCAGTTAACACTTGTGAACTTGATGCTCCAAATGATTGTGCTGCTTCTATTAAAACAGGATCTGTTCTGTGTACTCCATCAATTGTTGAAATCAGTATTGGAAAAACACATCCCATGAAAATTATAAATACTGCTGGTCCTATTCCAATACCAAACCATAGTATTGAAAAAGGAATCCATGCAATTGGTGGAATAGGTCTTAAAATACTAATGATTAATCTACATAATGTTTCTAACCTGTTAGACCAACCTAACAGTATACCGAATGTTATACCTACCGCTGAGGCTAGTAACATACCAAATATTACTTTATAGAGAGTATCAAATATGTCTTTAAAAAGTTTGCCTGAAACAATTAAATTGACAAGTGAATTCCAAACCTCTATTGGTCCAGGAAACATGAAACTTGGAACTAGTTTAAATACATCACAAACTAAAAACCAAAATATTATAAAAATGATAGGTAATATTATCAACTCTAACTTATTTTCTTCTTTTAAACTCTTCATATTAAAAACCTTTTTTTAAACTTTTTTAGATAATAATTTAAATTTTCGCATATAACTTGTCTTGAGGTAATGTTTCATTTATGATTCCCAAATCTTTTTCAATATTTAAGAAATTATCCACATTTTCTTTATAATCATCAGTTAAATTACTTACCCATTTAATATGTGTTAAACTGTCTTTTTCAACTTCAGGATTAGGAACAATATGTGATGGTAAATATTGTACTGCTCCTTCAGGATTTTCTTTTATTTTTTCAGTTGCATTATTATGAATTTCTATAAATTTTTTTGCTTTATTTAAATTTCCTGATAAAAATTTTTCACTCATCACTACAACACAACATGGATGATCTGATAAAATTTCTGATGAATTTTCCACCAAATTTTGATTATTAATTTCTTTAGAAATAGTAACATAAGGTTCATATGTTAACATTGCATCGATACTTCCAGTTTTTAATGCATCGTTCATTGAAGAAACTTTCATACTGGGACTTTGAATATCTGTAGTACTTAGTCCATTTTTCTTCAAATCATATTTTAATAATACATTTTGTATTGATGATTCACCAGGTGTAGCTACTACTTTACCTTTTAAATCAGAGATTGACTTAATTGATGAACTATGAGAAAGCAAACCACTTCCCTCATTTTGAGCTCCCACAACAATTCTTACAGGTACTCCTTTAGACATAGAAAACATTACGGGCGTTATTCCAACATAACCAACGTCTAAATCACCACTAGCCATTGCACTCATTAAATCTCCACCATTATTATATTCATATAACTCCACATCAAGTCCTGCATCTTTATACATTCCTGTGGCATTTGCGACAAATAATGCTGCATCATGATCTGAAGGCAAATATCCAATTTTTATAGTATCATCATTTCTACTAGACATACCATATAATGTAAAAATAATTAGTAAAAAAACTACTATCAGTACAATAAGTCCAATAATTTTTCTATTTTTAGACATGATATTTAAACTCCTAAAATAACTTACTATCATTTATTTAGAAATTATGATAAATGACTATACTTTGTAAAAGTTATAATAATTGTTTAAATAATAATATATATTAAACTTACGATTTGAAGCAATTCTTTTTGTCATGAAAATAGGCAATGTTCAAAACACAAGTCAACAATAAATCCCTTAATCCAAATATACTAAAATTCTATAAATTATTATATGGTTACTGATGGACATAGCACGTATCCTCCTCTTTTTAAAGAATTTGATATGGAACATGCTCTTTATGTATTCCATGCAACCTAAACGTACGAGACAAAGCATATAAAGTTATAAATAGTAATAACAAGCAAATTAAAATAAATTAAAGAAAATGATAAAATTAAAAAAGAGTTAATGGAATTAAATTAGAAATATCATCAAAAATTGGTAGAATAAGTAAATTCGACAACGAAAGACAATCTTTGCATGATAAAATAAGATCAAAAAATAAGACCATATTTAAGTTAAATAAAAAAATTAATAATTTAAACCATTAAAATGAAGAAATTACAAAGTATATGGATAGAATATCTTTAATATTTAAATCTAAGAAGGCCACTACTACAAAAAATAGATCAAATAGATTAATAGAAAAGATAAAATACCAATACGAGCAATTGAGTTGAATTATTTTTTAAATTAACCTGTCCCGACAAATTAAAAAAGTATTATAAAACTGACAAAGGCTTAGATAGAAGAACAAAAAATAATAAATTCAGATGGAATTTACATGATTGCTTAAGATTAAAAAAAATGTTACTGCAAATATTTGTATACAGAAAACAGAAAAGATACTACAAATTTAGAAATTAGCTTGTGTTTTGGACATTGCCCTCTTTTTATTTGACATTCTTTTTTCACTCCTAAATTTAGATTAAATATTGAAATTAAATAACAAATTAGTTAAATTTTTATTATGTTTTTAGGTTAATAATAATACTCGTTTTTTAAGCACATCAACCTTTATTTTTTGTTAAATAATATGAGTATTAACATAATTATTAAAGATATAAAAAGATAAATAAAACAACTAGGAGATTAATCATGACAACAATAAGAAATATGAAATTGCTAGAAGAATTAAGTTTAACACCAGCAATATCGGGTTTTGAAAATGATATTCATGACATTATTTCAAGAGAACTTGAAGATGTCGTGGATGAAATAGAAACAGACACCATGGGAAACATAATTTGTACCAAAAATGGTGATGAAAACGCTCCAACTGTAATGCTTGCCTCACATATGGATGAAATTGGTTTAATGGTTAAATACATTAATGATGAGGGATTTATCAAGTTTATTAAAATTGGTGGGATTAATGATCAAATGCTAATTAACCAAGCAGTTATCATACATTCAGAAAATGGAAAATATCCTGGCGTAATTGGTTCAAAACCTCCTCATGTCACCAAACCAGAAGAAAGAAACAAGGTCATTAAATACAGTGAAATGTTTATAGATATTGGGGCTAACAATAAAGAAGAAGCAGAAGAAATGGTGTCCATTGGTGATATGATTACCTTTAGAAGTTGGTTTGAAGAATATCCTAATGATAAAGTTATGGGAAAAGCATTGGACAACAGAATTGGATGTTATGTAATGATGGAAATTATGAAAAGAGTAAATAGTCGAGCAACCATTTATGGCGTTGGAACAGTTCAGGAAGAAGTTGGACTTAAAGGAGCAAAAGTTTCCAGTTACAGTTTAAATCCTGATTATGCTTTTGCATTGGATACAACATTATCTGGAGATCATCCTGGAATAACTACTGAAGATGCTCCTTGTAAAATGGGTGATGGACCGGCTGTTATTTTAGCGGATAGATCAGGTGATGGTGTTATTACTCCTAAAGTTATGAAAGAAATTATAACTGATGCTGCAAATCAGGAAAATTTAAAAATTCAGTTAGAAGTTAGTGATGGTGGAACAACTGATGGTACTGCCATACATTTGAATAGGGATGGAATTATAACTGGTGTTGTTAGTGTACCAACCAGATACATACATACACCGGTAAGTGTAGCAAGTGCTGAAGACATTGAAAACACCATTAAATTAATGGTTACAATATTAAATAACTTTTAATATTTTTTTAAAATAAGATATTGATTTTATTTCCCCTCCCGAACATTATTTTTATGATTCACTATGATTTTTATTTTATTTTCATTTGCTCAAAATATAACACCCTATATAAAACTATAAATACTACTACTATAAAATATAACATTGTGATATAACAATGTTAATGAATATTTAATAATTACTCTAAAAAAAATACTAAAAAAAGAACTATGAGGAGACAAAAAAATGACACAAAAATTAATATATATGGACAACTCAGCAACATCACCCGTAGATGAAGAAGTACTGGAAGAAATGTTACCCTACTTCAACAAAGAATTTGGAAATGCATCAACACTCTACACATTAGGTGTAGAAGCAAAAAAAGCAGTAGATAAAGCAAGACAACAAGTAGCTGATTTAATAAATGCAGATGCTGATGAAATAACATTCACAAGCGGTGGATCTGAATCAGACAACATGATAATAAAAGGAATAGCATTAAAAGAAATACTTAAGAAAACAGAAGACAATCCAAGAAATCACATAATCACAAGTACAATAGAACATCCTGCAGTACTGGAAACATGTAAATTCCTAGAAAAATATGGATTTGAAGTAACATACCTGCCAGTAGATGAAACGGGTATGATTGACCTAAAAGAATTAGAATCCTCCATAAAAGACAGTACAATCCTAATAAGCATAATGCACTCAAACAATGAAATAGGTTCAATAGAACCAACAAAAGAAATAGGAGAAATAGCAAGAAAACACAACGTACTATTCCACTCAGATGCAGTACAAAGTGCAGGAAAAATACCAGTAGATGTTAAAGAACAAAACATTGACCTGTTATCCATATCCGCACATAAAATTAACGGACCAAAAGGAGTAGGAGCCGTTTACATTAAAAAAGGAGTAAAAGTAGAAGCACTAATCCATGGTGGTGGACAAGAAAAAGGTTTACGTTCAGGAACAGAAAATGTAGCAGGAATTGTAGGATTAGGAAAAGCTGCAGAACTTGCAAACACCCAACTAGACGAACGAATGAAACACAACCAAGAAATACGTGATGCATTAATAGAAAAAGTAACAAACACAATAAAAGATTCATACGTAAACGGTCCATTGGAAAACAGATTACCAAACAATGTACACTTCAGATTTTCAGGAATAGAAGGAGAATCATTAATTTTAAGATTAGATCAGAAAGGAATTAATGGAGCAACAGGTTCTGCATGTTCAACACATGACCTTAAAGGTTCACACGTTTTAGCAGCAATAGGTATAAAACCAGCACTCAGTCACGGTTCTCTAAGATTATCCATAGGACCAGAAAATAGCATTGATGACGTAGATTACATTGTAGAATCCATATCAGAAGTAGTTGAATACCTAAGAAAACTATCTCCATTATGGGATAACAAAAATGATGTGTACATCGGAGACCAATTCGAAAAAGATCTTGATGAAGAAGATTTGGACAGATACTAAAAAAAGATAAAAAAACTTAGAAGGTGATACTATGGAAGAATACAGTCAAAAAGTTAAAGACCACTATACAAACCCACGAAATACGGGAGTAATAGAAAATCCAAGCGGCGAAGGAACAGTGGGAAATCCTGTATGCGGAGATATAATGACAATCTATATAGACGTGGATGAAAATGAAGTATTAACAGACGTAAAATTCAGCACTTTCGGTTGTGGTGCCGCAATTGCAACAAGCAGCATGATAACTGAAATGGCAATAGGAATGACCGTAGACGAAGCATACAAAATAACAAGAAATGATGTGGCAGAAGAACTGGATGGACTCCCACCAATCAAATTACATTGTTCAAACTTAGCTGCAGATGCATTGCAAGCAGCAATTGACAACTACAGAGAAAATAAAGAAAAAGAATAAATAAACCCTTAATTTCCTTTTTTTAAAATAATTTACCTAATTTCAATAAAGATTTTGGTGAAGATTTAATTATTATCTTAAATAATGTTTTTAAATCCGCATTTTTCATATCTGTTTTAGATATTTCAGATACTATCTTATTTAAACTATCATCATCCAAAGTTAATAAGAATTCCTTAATTTTATTAAATTTACTGAATTCTTTTCCAATTTTTTCATCAGTAATATCATAATATTCTGATAATATTTGGCTTGAATAATCTTTAGATTTAATTGCCTTAGATGCTACAATTCCAGCATATTTTCCGGATAACATTGCCGTACGAATACCATCACCAGTTAATGGATCCACATAACCAGCAGCATCCCCAACAACCAAAATATTATCCGATACTCGCTCTTCCACCAATCCACCGACTGGATCTCCACCTACATTAACTTCCACTATTTGAGCTTTTTTAAGAGAAGAATTGTTTTTAATGAAATTATCAAGATAATACTTGGCATTTTCTGTAGCATGAGTTTTTAAAACTCCCAACCCAACGTTTGCTATGTCATCCCCCTTAGGAAATATCCAAACGTAACCTCCAGGAGCAACTTTTCCAATGTAAATATGCACATGATTCATATATTCTAGTTTAACATTAACCATTTCATATTGTATGCATGAAGCCATATTATTGAATTGCGTTTTTGTATTGAGACCTGCCATTTTACCAATAGTTGATTCTGTTCCATCTGCGGCTATAACAATATGTGCATGTATTTTAACATCCTTATCCCATTGTTTCGCATACACAATGAATCCATCACTTGTACGTTTTAAATCATAAGCATGAGTTTTTAAGCTTACTTTTGCACCATATCTTATTGCATCCATTACTAAATGCTTATCAAAAACTTTTCTTTCAAGAACATATGCAGTATCTGGCAAGTTAAAATTATTTTCATCAAATATTACTTCATGATTGTCTGAGGATACAATGTGTAAACCTCTAATATCTCTTGATATCCATCGTTCATCAACTTTAATGTCAAGTTCATCAAGTGTTGACTTAACGATTCCCTCAGCACACCTTTTTGGAGTGCCTATTTCAGATTTTTTATCAATTATCCATACGTCAATACCTTCTTTAGCTATAGTTCTAGCAGCAATAGATCCAGAAGGTCCGGCACCGATTATTAGGACATCAGTTTCTATTTCCATTTCTTCACCCTCTATGTTAAATTAAATAAAAAAATTTATGAATAAAAGAGTTTATACAATATAACCTTTTTTAAAGAGTATAACTTCAACAACTAATAAAAGAAAACCAAATATTCCAACAATTGTATTTGTAGTTCCGCCCTGCATGATTGCCAATATTGAACAAATTAAAATTATTGCATCTGTCAATAGCCAAACTGCCAAGAAAAATTTTTTCTTATCTTTTTTTTTCATATTAATCACTAGTATGTTTTTGAAACAAGTACCTTATGTTTAGCAGACTTTCCACAATTTACACATGTTCCTTCAACTTCTGCTTCCTGTGTTCCTAAAATATCAATATCAAATTTTTCTTCCATTTCTTTACCACAATCTGTTACTCCACACCAGTTACAAGTTACAATTCCACCTTTTTTGTTAATTGTTTTCTTAATTTGTTCAGGAGTTTCAACATGGTATGTTTTTTCTTCCTGGAATTTTTGTGAAGATTCTTTCAATTCTTTTGTAATGTCATCAAGAATATTGTTTACTGTTTCTACAATAGTGTTTTCATCATAATCTATGAATTCTTTGTTTCCATTATCACGTCTTATGGTTACTATTGAACCGTTTTCAATATCTCTTGGTCCAACTTCTATTCTTAAAGGTACTCCCCGTTGTTCCCATTCATAATACTTTTTACCAGGTCTCATATCTCTTTTGTCTTGTTTTGCTCTTATTCCATTGTCCTGCAATAATTTTTCAAGTTTATCCGTAAAGTTAAGTACTATTTCCTCTTTTTCTTTGAAAATGATTGGGACTATGATTACTTGTTCTGGTGCTACTACTGGCGGTAATTTTAGACCTTTTTCATCACCGTGAGCTGCTATTAATGAGGCAATTACTCTGTCTGATAATCCATAACATGTTTGATGTGCGAATTCATGTGTTCCATCTTCATTTTCAAATTGTATGTCAAATGTTTTTGCAAATGTTGTTCCTAGGTTATGTACTGTTCCGATTTGTAAGGTTTTTCCGTCGGGCATTATAGTGTCAAATGCCATTGTGTACTTTGATCCTGGAAATTTGTCCCAATTAGGACGTTTGCATATGGAATATGATATTCCTAATGCATCAAAGAATTCCTTGTAAATATTGATTCCTGTCTGTACTTGTTGTTCTGCTTCTTCTTCTGTAGCATGTACTGTATGAGATTCATTAAATGTTGTTATTTCTCTTACACGGATTAATGGTCTTGTATGTTTTGTTTCATATCTGAATGTGTTTACTGTTTGGTAAACCTTTATAGGTAAATCCATATGTGAACGAACCCATAATGAAAACATAGGATACATTGCCGTTTCACTTGTTGGTCTAAGTGCAAGTTTTTCATTAAGTTCTCTTAATCCTCCACGCGTTACCCAGTATACTTCTTCTTCAAAACCTTTTACATGTATTGCTTCTTTTGCCAGTTCACTTTCTGGGATTAACATTGGAAATAATGTTTCTTCATGTTCTTTATCAAGTAACTTTTCAAGTAGTTCAAGAGAATATTTTCTTATTTTAAAACCCCTTGGCAACCATACACTCATCCCTTTAACCGGATATCTTGCATCCATTAATTCTGCTTCTTCCAATATATTATGAAACCATTCATTAAAGTTTTTCATTTACTCACCATAATTATTTAATGAAAATTATTAAATTAGTGTAAATTAATTTATATTAATTAGATATCTGTTTTTTAAGTTAATTAAAATTTTTTAGAAAATAAGAATTCAGACAATAAATTTTACTAAAGGATACAAATTTTAATGTTAATAAAAAAATGAATATTAAAAATAAAAGTTTAAAGTAATAATAAGATACATAAGTTATCGTTACTTTAAGCAACAATAATCCTCATATCTTATTTATTAATACTTAGGGAGATCAAAAATTAATAAACTTATCTAATTGCTAATTTAATATCATCAGCAGTGACAGTTTTTCTTCCTGCATGTTTTGCAAGTTTTACAGCATCATATGCGATTTCTTCTGCGTAATTTTCAATTACATCTGCTAATTCTTTTGCTGCATCATCACTTGCTCTGGCTGCACCTGCACCTTTGATGATTCTTTTGATTGGTGCGATTGGTAATTCTGCCATATTTATCACATCTCCTTTTAATTTTATGATTATAATTATATTTTAATAGTATATAAAGTTATTTAGATTTTTTAGCATTTTACAAGAATATTATAAGAGAATATAGATATATTTTTAATATAAATTCAAGAATACTTAATTAAAAGAATAAAAAACGATTTAAAATATCTAGCAAGCAAAAAATAAAATAATGCAAAATAAGTCTATAACAACAATTTATTAAGTCCCTAGGATTATTTATAAAATATTAAAAGTTTTAAACTAATTAATCCTAATAAAAAAGTATATTTTCAATTTAAAAAAATAATAACTATAGAAAAAAAGGAAAGATTTTTTTAAAGTAATCTTTAATTCATAATTTTGAAAAAAAATGTAAAATTGAAGATTAAACAACCTTTTAAGATTTTCTAATTAAACTTTTTTTAACATTTTACATTTCAAAAGCATTATACCAAAGTATGGTTAACAACTTTCGTTTATGTTTTGGAATATTTTTTTAATAAAATAATATATTTTTATTAATGACAAAAAGATGTGTTAATAAGAATAGATGGAGCGAATAATTGATTTTTGCAATAATAGTAATTATTTTCTATTTCCATTATTTCCTATTTTATATGGAAAAAATAAAGTATTTTCCTAAAACATTAATAATATGGAATAATAAATAAAAATATTTATATAATACTTATTCCATAATATTATTTACATAATAATAAAAAACATAGAAGGTATAAAAAAATGAAAGAAAAAAATGTATTTTTTACTGTTAATAGCGTTAACATGTTTAATGGGATTAAACCATTTAAAGTTAATTCAATATTAAAACTTGTAAAGGAACCTGAAAACGACTATGATCAAGAGGCCATACGTGTTGAATTAAGATATGCTGGTCCATCAGGTTATGTTGCAAATAGTGTAAAAACTGTTGTTAAAGGAACATATAGTGGAGGAAGACTATACGATAAAATATTAGATGAAGACTATGGACAAGTCCAATTCATTATCGGCGACACCATAATTGCCAAAATTCTTTCAAAAGAGGAATTAGAAAAATTTAAAAATGATGCTGACTGTGATATTAATTTTTTATAAAGGAGTAGAAAAATGCCTACTGTTTTAAAAAATATGTTAGAAAATTTAAATACTTTTCCAGCCGAAATTCATGAAAACATGACTGTAATTGGTGTAAACATATCAGAAAAAAATAATTCCGATTTAATGAGCTTGGAAATTGGTTTAAATTTAGGTTTAGTCGAGATTAGTGAAGTTGATGAAAACGGTAGTGTTAATGAAGTAAAAATTATTAACAAAGCTGTTACTCCCCTACTCTTAATTGATGGTGAAGAAATTATTGGTTCTAAACAAAATAGAATCATTAATTCAACAATAATTATTCCGGCAAAAAGTGAAAAGATTATCCCCGTAAGTTGTACGGAAGCGGGCCGATGGAATTATAATAGCACCACATTTCATTACTCGAAGCATATGGCCAACAGCCGTGTAAGACGTGACAAATTAATCAGCGTGAGCCAATCTCTTAAAAGGGAAAAATCATTTAGATCCAACCAAAATAAAGTTTGGAGCAACATAAGGGAAATTCAAGATGAGTTAGAAGTTGACAGTACTACTAATGCATTACATGATTCTTTTGTTCAGCGAAGCTATGATATTGAAAGTTACAAAAAGTCTTTCACAATACATGAAAATCAGAACGGTTTAATAGTATATATCAATGGAGAACTAGTTGGTTTTGAAATCATGTATAATTCTAGAAGATATAAGGAATATCATGACAAAATAATTGAAAGCTATATTTTAGATGCTATTAGTAAAAAAGGTGAAGAATTTAATAAAGAACTTATAGACGAAGATAGTTTTCTTAATATGATAAAAAAATCTGAATTTGAATCTTATGATTCTGTAGGTCTTGGTGTTGATTATCGTATAGATACGGATAATTTAAGTGGAAGTGCTGTTATTTATAATAATAAAGTAGTAAGTGCTTCATTTTTTATGAAAGATAAAAATTAATTTTATCCACAATATATCAAAAAAAATAATAAAGTATTTATAGTAATAATTTTATAGATAAAATTGTTAATAAAGATATAGGAGAACTTGATATTATGGCAGAAATACCATTAGCACCAGTAAAAAGAATTATTAAAAATGTCGGTGCAGAAAGAGTAAGTGACGATGCAGTTGTAGAATTAGCAGATGCAATAGAAGTTACAGCTGAAGAAATTGCTTTTCAAGCAGTAAAACTTTCAAAACACGCCGGAAGAAAAACTGTAACTGTAGATGATGTTAAATTAGCATCTAACTAAATAAAAATTATTTAGAAAAAATTAACACTTAAAAAAAAACAAATCTAAACCAATAGTTTTTTTATTTATTAGAATATGAAATTTTATTCATTCTAATAAGTTTTTTGAAATACTTGTTTTATTTATAATAGTAATTTTATTTAATATTGAACTAAAAAAATCCTTTAATAAGCACCAGGTTTAGAATTCTTAAATAAATATTACATTAACTTAACAATAATCATTATTAGAAACATAGCACTTTTTTATAATTACCCCACAAACACCATGATTATAGGTTAAAATAATATAAAAACCCAATTAAGGCTTATTGTTCAATAATAGTAAACAACATAGTTTGCATAAAAACATACATTCTATAAAATGAAAGATATAACCTCAATAGAAGATACCTTTGAGAAATGCTAAACACTACACTCAAAGTAATATTATCTACATAGCTAAAATTTATTTGTTACATGTGACAAAAAATATTATAGGTTTTAGCATGGATGAGTATAATTATATAATAAGAGAAGATAATGATGGAATGATTATCTCAATGGATGGTATGTTAGACGCTATTGACATTGAAGAAACATTAAAAAGGAAATACGCTTACCTCTTTAAATCCATGCAAGAAGAATCTTACCACATTCGAACAAATCACTGCACTTTTTTTAAGGAAATAGTATTTAAGAAAAAGGTTGTGGGTTTTTGTGCATATACAATCCCAAATAAAATATCAAATTTATCATTAGCCGCAGGTTACATATTACCCAATTTTAGAGGTAAAGGATTATTTTTTGATGAAATAAATCGAGTTTTTGAATCAGGAGATACTTTCAGCATTTACGAACCTTCAAAAACTATTGTGGAAATACTGTTAAAGTACGGTTTTGCAAAGAAAATATCCGATAACTTAATTGTTAGTGCAATCAGTTTCGATATTCCATCACAATCAATATGTCAAATTCATAATGCTGAAAAACTTTTATACACTGATTACTTCTACACCACAAATATCTATGATTTATTCCTTGATGGTGCAATCTATACTTTCGAAGATAATGAAGAAAAAATTCTTTATTTCAGCCACATTAATGAAAACATTAGACAAGAGGACAATCATAATGATTATGCAGATGAAAAATATTTCAATGATGTGTTAATGACCCTGGAAAAAAATGAAAGCGAAATTAGCACCTATTTAGAGAGTGTTTTATCGAATATTTGTCCAAATTATTTTATAGAAGAACCTGTGATTGATGAAAAAGTTAATCTATTCTTTTCTAGTGATAAAACAATTAAAGACTATGAAGAAGATGATAAAGATAAGATTATCTTAAACAATATTAAGAATTTAACAAAAAAGAAACATTCATTGAATGATGATATTGATAATGATAAAGACAAATATATTGAAGCATATGAACAAGCTGCTTTATACGACTTTATCCGAATTTTTGAGGACAACAAGAATATTGAATTAACAAATACAATTATTGAGATTGATTATTATTTCAAAAAGGGTTATTTAAAAGATCTTATCTTAGAAAAAAAATATATAATCAACAATATTGAAAATGAAGAATTTGAAGAGTATATTTACTCACTAAAGGTAACTGAACTTAAGGATATTTTAAAAGAAAATAATCTTGTCTTAACTGGTAATAAAAATGACTTAATTAAAAGAATTCTAGAACATGTATCTCCAAGCGAGATTAAAACTGGGGAATATCATGTTTCCAATGCTGGTTATGACTTTATTAGGAATAACTCCCAGATAGATTTCTATAATAATATTCTAAAAAACTTTTATTACTATGAATTTAATGAGTATTTAAAAAACAACAATTATTCTACGATGACTGAAACTGCCACCCAGTTTCTTAATGAACATTTGACATTAAGTATTGAAAGAAGAGATTTTGATGCCTATAATGACAGCATCAGTTCGTTAGCATTTATCCATAAGCTTAATCATAATTGGAATGAAAGCTTGTACTATGAGATTAAAAAGTTTATTATACGACTAAATCCCATCTTTTTGGATGAAAATTATTATAATTATTACCAGCCTATTGAAAAGAACAATCTTGAAAACCTTAAAATGTTATTATCAAAGAGCAATTTTAACTTAAAAGATGAATTTGTTAAAGTTTGGAATGATATGGAAATTAAGGAATTCATTATCCCATTTAATGCTTCATTTAACATTTTAGATAAGGTTATTTCTGGTGAAGACAAAGATTATATGAATGATAAAATTAGGGAAAGATACCTACAAAAAGATGCGGTTATTCATGATAAGCTAGATAATTCTAAGCAAATAACCCTTGACAGGTATTTAACCTTTGAAAAAAATAATTAACCCTATTTATTCCTTTTTTCAAAAGAGTTCACTTTCATATTAAATGACTATTACTTATTTTTATTATCTTAAACATATGTTATAACTATGAGAAGATTAATTACAATTATACCTGTATCTAGTTTAAATGATTCTAAAACTAGGCTTTCACCTTTTTTATCTATTGATGAAAGAATTTGTTTATTAAAGATGATGTTAAGAGACATTATCCACAATATTGAAGATGAAGTAGAAGAAATTGTTTTAGTTAGTAAAGATGATTCTGTTAAGGAATTTGCAAAAGAATCAAATGTTAATTTTGTTTTGGAAAAAGAACATGAAGATAATTTTCTGAATAATGCAATTAGTGATGCGGTAAATGAAGTTAAAGTAAATTTTCCTGGTAGAGACATTCTAGTGCTTCCCTCTGATATTCCGTTGATTAAATCACAGCATGTTGCTACTTTACACAATATGAATAATGATCTTATCATTAGCCCATCTAAGGGTGGTGGAACAAATTTGCTTTGTTTCAATAGTGATTTTGATTATGAAACCCAATTTGGTGATATAAGTTATTTTAAACATCTAGCCAAAGCAGATGACTTGGGAATGTCGATTAATATTTTTGAATCATTTTATTTGGCATTAGATATTAATACTCCTGAAGATTTGGGAGAATTATTGTTACATGGTATTGACACTTACTCTTTTAAGTTTTTGAGTAATTTAAAAATTGATGTTTCTAGTAATCATGGAATGGAGAGATTGAATGTTACAAGAGAAGATGAAAAGTAATTGTTCTTTAAGTATTGCTGGTCTTGATCCATCTGGTGGAGCTGGTATTTTAGCAGATGCTAAGACTTTTCATGCTCATGATATTTATGCTAATTGTGTTGTAACATGCATTACTGCCCAAAATCCATTTAGTGTAATTAATATTCATGAGTTAGATTTGAAAGTTATTGAAGATGAAATTAATCAGATACTTGATGTTTATCCGATTAAGTTTATTAAGACAGGTATGCTTTATTCTGAAAGAATTGTTAAGCTTGTTTCCAGGAAAATTAGCGAGTATAATTTATGTGCTGTTGTTGATCCGGTTATGATTAGTGAAAGTGGTTATAATTTAGGTTCTGAAAATTTTCCTAATATATTAAATAAGCACCTTATTAAAAAATCGTATATTATAACACCAAATATACATGAAGCAGAATTATTATCGGGTAAAAAAATAGCTGATGAAGAAGATATGAAAAATGTTGCAGAATATTTAAGTAATTCAAATTATACTGTTATTACTGGAGGACATTTGAATGGAAATGACATTCTTTGTTATGAGGATAATATTCATAGCATCAAGGGTAACCTAATTCCATCCAACAATACTCATGGTACTGGTTGTTCTTACTCTGCAGCAATAGCATCCAATCTTATTAAAAATGAGGATATTGTCAGTGCTTGTAAAAATAGTAATATATTCATTCAAAATGCCATAAGAGAAGGTTATAATTATACTCCAAACCAGTTCTACAAAAAATGAAAAAAAGTCAGAAGGTGAAGTTATATTGTGTAAGCTTCATCTTCTACAATAGAATAGTTATTTTCTTTTAATAGTTTCAATGATTTTACATTATCATCCGTCTTAAGTACTATTAATGCTTTGGATGTTCTTTTTTCTACGAAAGCATAAATATATTCTACATTAATATCGTGTTCATTAAGTAATCCTAAAGCCCCTTCAAGACCTCCTGGTTGGTCTTCTACTTCTATTGCAAGAACTTCTGCTAAACTAACAGCAAAATCGTTTTCAAGCAATGATTTTGCTTTTTCCGGATCAGATACAATCATTCTTAAAATACCAAAATCGGATGTATCGGCGATAGATAATGCTCTAATGTCAATATTTTCTGATTTAAGTAAGTTTAATGATTTCCATAGTCTTCCCTGTTTGTTTTCCAAAAATACAGATAATTGTTTAATTGCCATTATAATCATCCTCCTTAACTAAAGTCTCTTTTATCTATTACTCTTACTGCTTTTCCTTCACTTCTTGGGATGGAGAATGGTTCTGCTAGTGTAACTTTAACTCCTATACCAATTGCGTCTTTAATTTTTCCTTTAATGCGGTGTTTAAATGATTCTAAATCTTTGATTGTATCTGAGAAATTAGATTGATCTATTTCTACTTGGACTTCAATCTCATCAAGTACTCCAGGTCTTGACACGATTATTTGATATGCTGGTGACAATTCATCCATTTTCATGATAACTTCTTCTATTTGTTTAGGGAATACAATAACACCTTTTACTTTAAGCATATCGTCACTTCGTCCAGTAATTCTGCTCATCCTGACATTAGTTCTTCCACATTCACATTTTTCATAATTCAAGGAGGTAATATCCTTTGTTCTGTATCTTATTACGGGCATCCCTGTTTTTGTTAAAGAGGTGAATACTATTTCCCCTTCTTCTCCTTCAGGTAGAACTTCTAATGTATCAGGATCTATTATTTCTGGATAAAAATGGTCTTCTGCTATGTGCATTCCATCTTTAATATGACATTCCGTTGAAACTCCAGGACCTATTACTTCCGTTAATCCATAGATATTTTGTGCAGATATTCCAAACTTGTTTTCTAGTTTTTGTCTGATTTCTTCAGTCCACATTTCTGCACCATACAATCCACCTTTCAATGGAATACTTTGTGGGTCCAGGCCTTCTTTTTCAAAAGATTCAGCTAAGTATAATGCGTATGATGGTGTGCAGCATAAAAAGTCTGCAGGAAAATCTTTTAGGAAGTTCATTTGTTTTGTTGTGTTTCCTGATGACATTGGGACTGCAAGTGCACCTATCTTTTGTGCACCATATTGTGCTCCATGTCCTCCAGTAAATAAACCGAAACCATATGCTACATTCACTATACTGTCTTTTTTTACTCCAACACTTGCAAGTCCCCTTGCCACACATTCTCCCCAAATTTGCAAATCTTTTTCTGTGTATGCTGCTACTGTTGGGATTCCTGTTGTTCCACTTGTTGAATGCACTTCAACCCAATCCTCTTTAGGTGCAGCTTGCAAGTCAAATGGGTAGGTGTTTCTTAAGTCATCTTTTGTAATGAAAGGCAATTTCTGAATGTCTTCAAGTGTCTTAATATCTTCTGGTTTAATTCCTGCTTCATCATATAATTTTTTGTAGAAATCTACGTTTTCATATGCATATTTAACTACTTGCTTTAATCGCCTTAACTGTAATTCTTTTAGGTCTTCTCGTTCCATACATTCCCTTTCTGGATTGAAAATCCATACATCATCTTTTTTGAATTTGTTCATATTATTCCCCTATTCTATTGTTATTAATTCTATATTGAATTCCTTGTTTGGAATATCCGTAATGTTTATTATACATGCATGACCTGTTGATGCATCACCTGGATTAACGATTGTTGTGTTTCCTATTTTATCCTTTCCTATTGATTCATGTACATGTCCACATACATTTATTGTTGGTTGGGTTTCTTCTATTATTTTTCTTACTCCAGAACTTCCAACATGTGCTCCTGATTGAATTTTATCAGCATTCGTGTCAAGTGGTGGAGCATGCGTAACCAATATAGTGAAATTATCTGATGAAAGTACATCCTCATATTTATTTAATTCTTCGTATAATATTTCATCAGAATATTCATTAGGTGTATCAAATGGTGTAGGGTTTGATCCACCAAAACCAACTAGTTGGATATCTCCCATGTTTGAAGTATTATCATGTATATTGGTTACATCAGATTTATCGATTAATTCACTGGAATTTTTTGGATCACAATTTCCAAATAAAGCATGCACATTTGCATAGGAATTTAAATTATTTAATGTATCAACAAATAATTCTTCCGGACCAAATTCAGTTACATCACCAGTAACAATAATTTCATCCACGGAATTTTCATCCAAATAATTATAAATCTTATCGGGATTACTGTGAATATCAGTAATCATAAATATTTTCATATTAAACAATCTCCATTTTTTTGTAACATATATTGTAAACTTTCTCTTTTTATATTAATAAATTTATATATTAATGAAAAATGTATAAAAAAAGAGGGGGTAAAAAAGATAAAGTAATTATACTTCACTCATTTGTTCATTGAAAAAAGGACCCATTTCCTTAAGAGCATTTTGAATATTGGTTGATTCTCCAAAAATAAAGACAGAAGAATCATTATCATCATATTCAATAATCACATTTTCATACTCACAAATTTCCATGAACCTTTCTTCTGGAATAGCTTTTTTAAAATTAAATCTAACATAGTCAAAGTTAGCAGGCATTCCTGGAATAAATTTTGATTGAATTTTAGCTTGATGGAAAACTTCTTTACCTTGAGAAGCATCCAAAAACTTTTGTTCCCATTCTTTAACAAATTCTTCTCCTTCCATACCAGCCATGCCCATTAGAATTAATTCAGAATCATTAAGCATTGAATCAATTCTAGGCAATTCTTTAGCCCTATCGGGTTCGGTAGGATCTTGAAGATAATAACTAATTAAAGACCTTGAATATTGAAGATTTTTAAATACTTTTTCTGGAACATCATATTTCTTATTTAAATGTTTAACTAAATTATCAAGAACTACCCACCTTTGCTCTAAAGGTTCTTGCAATTCCTGATTAGGCATTAAGATGACCTTCTAAAATTTTTCTTATGTTAAAATTATAAATTTGACCATCTAATTTTTCTTCAACTTCCTTATCAATTTCTTCCATAGATTCATAAGAATCTAAGAATAAAATATGATAACTGGTAGTGTCTTTTACTCTAAGAACAGCAATTTTATCCTTATCAGTTAATTCCTTATTTTCAATTGTTGCTTTATATTCAACAAACTGTTCATAATCTTCAGGCAAATCTCTTTGAGTAAATACTCCAATTAATTCTACAATAAATTTTTGCATAAAATATTCTCCTAACAAATAAATTATTATAATAAAATTACATTCTATTTTATTTTACATTATCTAATATAACTATTTTATCTTTTCAGATATATTAAAATTTTGTTAATAAAAAATTTTGTGAACAAACATCCCTAAAAATAGAAACAATTGGATATTAATTATGTTATTTAAATCATTTAATAAAAATACGATAGAAAATTACTGAAAAATAATATTTTAAAAAGGGGGTGAAGTAATATAACAATTACTTGTTATATGAAAGAACACTTAATTATTCTTCTTTAGGTGTGTTCATTTTTTCTACTAATGCAGAAGGGTCAACAATTTGTTTATCTAGTGTACATTCTTCAGGTGATAATCCCATTGCTAATCCGTATAATTGAGCTAAGTGTAATACTGGAATGTCAAAGTTGGTTCCGTATTGTTCGTTAACTTCTTTTTGTCCTACATCAAATTGCATGTGACAGAAAGGACATACATCTACAATAGCATCTACGTTTGCTGCTGTCATGTTGTCTAATTTTTCTTTGGTGAAACTGGTTGTTACAGATTTGTCTCTTGCTCTTAATCCTCCACCTGCTCCACAACACATCATTTTGTCGTTGTATGCTACAGATTTAGCTCCTGTAATTTCTACAAGTTCATCTAAGATTTTAGGGTTTTTAGGGTTATCGATTTGTAATTCGTCACTAGGTTTTAAGAAGTGGCAACCGTAATGTACAGCTACATTTAAGTTTAAGTCTTTTTCCATTACTTCAGCAAGTTTTTCTAAACCTACATCGTTCTATAATACTTCAGCAAAGTGTCTTACACCAGTTGAACCTTTGAATTCACGGTCAATTTCTGATAATGATCCGTTTACTTTGCATTTTAATTCTTCATCTTCTTTTAATAAATCGTTAGCTTCGTGTAATGAACCGAAACATCCGTTACATTCGGTTAAAATTTCTGCACCCATATCTTCAGCAATTGTAATGTTTCTTGCTGCAATAGTTGCCCAGGTTTCTTTATCGAAAGAACCGAATACACCTGGTGCAGGACAACAGGAAGCTCCTTCCATATCTGCTAATTCAACACCTAATTTATCCATTAATACTCTGGTTGATTTTTCGATACCAGGGTATCTGTTGTTCATAATACATCCTAAGAAATAAGCATATGCCATAATAATATCCTCCTTATAAAATCCTCAAAATTATTCTTTAATGTCTCCTGCATCCCAGTCATATCCGATTAACTCATCGAAACCTGTTGCTTTAACTAAAGCTTGAACTTCTTCTAATGCGGATGGACATGCATGAGTTGTAGGTGGTACTTCTGAAAGACCAATTTCTTTTCTTAAAGCTTTAGTAGCATCGTTAATAGGTACTGCGTGACCTGTTTTTGCAACATATGCACCGGTCATTTTGTGAGCTTTTGCCATGTAACCTTCGTGTGCTGCTACGTTTCTGATTGCTTTAACAATTTCTACGATTTTAATATCTCTAGGACATCTTTCTTGACATTCGTAACAGGTAGTACACATCCAAAGAGCATCATCGGATATAACGCTTTCTTTCATACCCATTAATGCTTTTCTTACTAATCTTCTAATCATGTAAGGGGTTCTTCTACCTGATGGACATGCACCAGAACATGTACCACATTGGTAACATATTGCTAAACTATCTGATCCATTTGCCATGATTTCTTCTTTAAAAGTTGGATCAATATCTTTTTCTGTAATTAAGTATTCACTTTCGTTTAATAAAGTCATATTTTCACTCCATTGATAAAATACATAATATAAAATTATTTATATTTGACAACAAAAATATTTTACATCCAAAATAGATGCTTAAGTATTGATACACCTAATAATCAATTCTTAAGATTTAATTTTTAATAGTTAACTTGTAGAAATTTAATATAGTAATAAACTTCTACTAATAGATTAATTGAATTTAGTATATAAAGATATCAAAAAAATCACTTTGTGTTACCTAAAAGATTACACACAATTGCAAAAAATACACTAAATTAAAATATAATATAAATAACAAAAAATTAAACAAGAGAAAGTGGAGATTAAAAATGATAAAAATAAGTTCACATGATGGACCAGGAAGATATGGTAAATATAACGAAGAAACAACACCCATACTATTAAACTACAAAGAAGTTAAAACAAGCCCTACGATTAAAACGCCCTACAAAATACAAAAAGAAATTGCAGAAGAATACATGCAAGAATCTTTAAAAATATCCAAAGAAAACGAAAATCCCAACATTGGAGTAATACAAGGAGCCCAATACCCCGACTTAAGAATAAAAAGTGCAAAAGAACTAATAAAACAAGGACATACAACCCTAATGTTTGCAAACACGGATGAACTACAAAGAAATCCAGAAGATTTGCTAGAAATTATAATAGAAACAAGAGAAAAAATAGACCCATCAATAGCATTATATTTCCCATTTGCAACAACACAAATAATACCTATACTAACATACATAGGTATAGACATATTCGATAACTCACGAGCAATATACGAAGCAAAATACAACAACATAATGACAAGTACAAACATTTACCCACAAGAAAAATACAACATTACAGACAACATAGAAAAAGAAAACATTAGACAACTAGAATACACAATAATAGAAACAAGAGAAAACCTAAAAAATAAG
>JAFRMD010000032.1 GCA_017430835.1 Methanosphaera sp. | reverse complement strand
CTCCGCATTATGTAAAGGATGTGGAACTTGTGTAGGTGCATGTCCATCCGGTGCTATGAACCAACAACACTTCAAAACCGAGCAAATTATGGCACAAATCAGTGCTGCTCTTGAAGACTTAGGTAAATAGATTTAGAGATTAATTTCTCTATTTCTTTTTCTTTTTTTATTGACTCTTTTTTTTAGATTTTTAAATGATGATGTACTTGGTGTTATAGTTATTTATCATTTTAAATAGTTTAAAAGTTGATTAAACGAAGATATTTAATCAACCGTCCTTAAAATCTTAAGGATTTCACTTTTGTCTTTGTGAAGAGTACATTAATAATTAACCACACCAAAAATTATGAATTTAAAAATATGCAAACGAATAGTTTTATATATATTCACATATAAATCATATTCTATGTTGTCCTAAATGAATATCAAACAACCAATTAGCAAAAGTGTCAGCACTAAATTAGCTGAACAAGAATATAATAGAATTAATGAATTGGTTAATGAAGGTTTATTTTTGAATAGTGCTGATTTTGTAAGAGAAGCTATCAGAGAAAAATTAAAAACATATGATGAAGTTGTTGTCTTAAGAGAAATACCTTATATTCAAATGAAACAAGAAATTATAGAATACGTAAAAAAACACCCAGAAGTAGATGCAGTAGACATAGCAGATGATTTACTATTAGATGCATTTGAAGTAAACGATATACTAGTTGAATTAATTAAAGAAGGAATTTTAGGAGAGGTTTAAAAATATGACAACATGTTATGAAATCGGAGACAAACTGAAAGGATATAAAATCCTATGTGAGGCCAGACAAATAAAACAACCAAGAATAATACCAAAAACAGGAAGACACAAAGCACAAAGAACAATACTAAAAGACAATGCCGAAGCAACTATACTTGCAAAAGTAAAATACTTGGGAGATTAAATTCATCAAAGACTATATTCACTTAAGAATGGTTATACGCATTAACCAAAAATTAAGATTAAAGTTAAAAGAAATAATATATTACAAAGTTCAATGTTGAATTCTAACAAAAAATCAATAAATGAGATAAAACTCTATGATAGAAATTATTAAGAAGTGCTATCATGTTTCGCAGTAATGATAATCAACAACTTTTACCCGATTTTTTAAACCAAGAATATCCTGAAATCTACAAATCAATAAATGATGAAGGCTACATCATCGAATATCCTACATTCCAAACACTCAAGGAAATTCGTTTTGATGATAAGGTTGTAGGCTTTATTACCATCAATACATTCCACATTATTCCAACTGATTTGGTAATCAATGAATGTTACATCATCCCTGAATACAGGGGTAATAACCTGCTTTACAATGAATTATTTAGCTTTATCACCACACCAAACGCCAATTTTTATCTGAGAAATCCGAATAAGGCTTTAATTAAGGTTCTGTTGAAAACCGGCATGGCAGGTAAAATTTCAGATAATCTTGTTGTAAGCTATATCAAGTTCGTTGTCATGATTGACACAGTATACAAAAATCCT
>JAFRMD010000031.1 GCA_017430835.1 Methanosphaera sp. | reverse complement strand
GTATTATTTAGGAACATGGAATTGTTTATTATTGCCGATTTTCCAGTAAACAAAACAGAACCTGGCCTGTCATTAGCAACATTGTTTATAAAAGCGGATTTATCTATATTAACTGCGCCAGCATCAACATAAATAACTCCACCACCACTACTGCAATCAGCAACCCTGTTGTTTATAAAATTACTGTTTTTAATATATGCTTGATTATCATGATAATATCTAATTACACCAGCTTTACTTACAGCATGATTATTGATAAAATTACAGTTTTCTATAGTGCAATAATCACCAACACAGTCTATTACACCACCATAATCTGTTGCAACATTATTTGTGAAATTACAATATGATAAATTAGCATAATCTGAGTAATGACTTATAACGATTACAGAACCATAACTTGCTTTAGAATTAATAAAACTGATATTATTGATAGTTATATGAGAAACACCTTCCGGAATCATAAATATTCTAGTTTTACTTTTTGCATCAATAGTATGGCCATTACCATTAATGGTTATTTTTCTTGGAATCACAATACCATCAGTTATGTTGTCACTATCAGAGTACACGTAATCATGAGTTAATTCTATTACAGCACCCTCTTCACTGAAGAATATTATTTCATTAAGAGCTCTGAAACTTCCATCATCACTAATAGTATATTCGAGTTTTTTATTTGTAGTTACATCCCCATAACCGGCAGTTAATATAGCGTTAATTCTATCCATTCTAAATTGATAGTTTGATTGACCGTCATCATTTAAAGTTATAGTGGGTACTGAAGAGGTACTGTTTAATCCTCCAAGATCAAATGGGATAGGTTTTAGGGCGTATTCACTATAAGTACTGATTTTCCCATCAGCACAATTATAAACATTATTTAATGATAGTATTGCATCACCAGTTATAGCTGCATCTGCATCTATTTTTAGGAATAACCAATTCTTAACAGTTACACTTTCGGTTTTTGAGATATCAGTATTATAATTTTCTATTGTGTTTGCCCACCAGTTATATTCAACAATAACGTTACTGCTTCCTACAATATTCTTTGTAGCAGTATTGTTTATGAAAATGGAATTATCCAATCCCAGTTTTGCATTTGAATCTAAATTAAGATATAATATGGAATTACTGCCGGTATTTTGGGCGAATATTGATTGGGTTATCCTATTTTTATTGCTTAGTACATTATCAATATATACTGCATCACCTTCAGAGCTTGCCTTATTGTTAATAAAAGTACAGTTGATTATTTCAATTTTATTTCCTTTAAAGTAGACTGAAGCACCATTAATACCTGTAGCGTTTGCAAAGATAATATTTTTTAAAGTTAGACTGTAAGAGTTAGTGTCATCATCAAAGTAAAAAATATTGGTTGATTCTTTTGCATCAATAATGTGTCCTTGACCATCAATAGTCATATCTTTTGCAAATTCAATACCATTAGTTAAAATAGTATCCCTAGTGGAATCATATATACAATCATGATCTAATGAAATTTCACTAACTTCATCGTTAATTTTATCATTTAACCATTTAAATGAAGGTTTAACATCCCTGGTTAATTCAACTCCATTATATTCAATGGTTATTTCATACTTATTACTAGGAGCATGTTCAATAGTTGTCTTACCTTCAGATCCCAAAACAACACTATCAACAACTTCAACATTTTTAGCATTTAGTGTGAAATTAATTGAAGGCAAATCGTATCCCCCATAAGAAGTCATTATAATTCCATTATCATATAGATTATTCAGGCTTATATCAACGCTATCATCATCTACAGTCATATCCAGGACATAATAATTTGTAAGTGTGTCACCATTAACAACGGGAGCTTCCTCATCATCAACCGTTGAACCCCACCAATTATTATCATAAGCTGGAGTTTCGACATTTATAAGACTATCTCCATAATTATTAACTATAATTGAATTATTGAGAATCATTTCAGCCCAAGGTCCACATATCATGGAATTGGCAGTATTATTTACAAAAATACATCTATCTATAGTACCCTCATATCCAATAGTATAAACAGCATCTCCAGCCTTAGCTTTATTATTTATAAATGTAGAATTAACTATATTTCCCATGTCCTGTTCTGCATTTGAATAAAATGCACCACCCCAATTAACAGCAGTATTATCTATGAAGGTACAGTTAAATATTTCATAATCATCAGGAGCAGAACCAACAGCGACAATTGCACCACCATTAAAAGATGCATAGTTATTTATGAATGTAGAATTGTATATGCTCATTTTAACATTACCAGCACAAATTGCACCACCACCATTTTCAGACCCTGTAGCTTGATTATTTTTAAAAGTACAGTTTATAATAGTTAAATTCTTATTTGTATAAATAGCACCACCATTATCAGAACTACCTCCGGCAAATATGATGTTTTTTAATGTTATGCCGCCTACAAGGATATTAAAGATTCGGGAATTTTCACCAGTAGAATTTATTGTATGTCCTTGACCGTCAATGATAACGTTTTCTCTATTAATTTGGATACCTCTACCTCCATCATAAGAGCCATGATAATCCTTTTTTAATTCTATATAATCTGATGTGTCACTATTTATTGCATCATTTAAAGCATTAAAATCCTCCACTTCAGCCAATATTTCAGGAGCATTATCCATTTTTAAACTTTTATCATCATCTGCTCTGGAATATTGGTTTTTTAATAAATGTTCATTACTGACTGTTAATTTAGAAGTCCTATTTGTAGTTTTTAATTTTTCACTCTTGTTGGTATTTGATTTCTCTTTTTTTATTTTTTCAGTTTTCTTTAAACTATTACCAGTTGTACTTTTCTCCACCATACTATTACTATTACCATAAGTATGAGTAGTATCTGTGTGACTTAATTTATCACCGGTTACATCTGAGTTAACTGTGTCCTTTGTATTATTAGTGG